>CAYXQT010000090.1:0-8612 GCA_964466445.1 uncultured Paraprevotella sp.
CTGCCACGTGCGGCCCGCCTTGCGGCTATCCGGTGCCGTTTCGCGTCCGTTCCCTCTCCGGCAAAACCGGGCGGGGAGCGGACGCATCCGTCACGCCGGCCTGCCGGGCGGCGCGGGAATCACCCGAAACGGCGAATCACTTCCACGAAGTCTTTCCCGTACTTCCCTTTCTTGAACTCGCCGATGCCGCTGACCATGCCGAACGCCTCCACCGTGCGGGGACGAACCTCGCAAAGGTTTTGCAACACCTTGTCGGACATGACGATGTAGGGCGGAAATCCTTGCGCGTCGGCCAGCCGTTTGCGCAGAGCCCGCAACGCCTCGAACAGTTCCCGGTTGTCCGGTGCCGCCGGGACTTCCTCCGGACGCCTTCCCGCGAACGAAAGGGGAGGCGCGGCCGGGCGAAGGAGCTTGCGTCCGCGCTTCTGCGGCTTCTCCTCCCTGCGGATGACGGCCAGCTCCACTTTCCGTCCCTTGAACAAGACCTGCCTCCCGCTTTCGGTCAGCTTCAGGCGGTTGCCGTCCTCGTAAGCTATCTCGAACAGGCCGTTCTGCAACATCTGCATCAGGTAGTCCTGCCAGTCGCGGGGCGGCACGTCGCGCCCCGCCCCGAAAGTCTTCAGCGTCTCGAAATGCCCTCTCGTCACCTCCGGGCTGAAATTGCCGCGCAGGATGTCCGTGAGCGTCCTCGCGCCGACCTGTTCGTCGGCCCGCACGATGGCGCTCAACGCCTTCTGGGCCAGTATCGTGCCGTCGAACCGACGCGGCGGGTTCTTGCACACGTCGCAATTCCCGCAGTCCCTGTCGGTATGCTCCCCGAAATAATTCAGCAGGATGCGGCGGCGGCACACGTCGGACTCCGCGTATTCCTGCATCCGGCGCAGCTTCTCCATGTTGATTTCCCGCTGCCCGCCCTCTTGGGCGAACTTGGACAGTTGCACCAGGTCGCCCAGCGAATAAAACAATACCGTCTCCGCCGGAAGCCCGTCGCGCCCGGCACGCCCGATTTCCTGATAGAACCCCTCGATGCTCTTCGGCAGATTGTAATGGGCCACGAAGCGTACGTCGGACTTGTCTATGCCCATGCCGAACGCCACCGTGGCGCACACCACCTGCACGCGGTCGTGGATGAAGTCGTCCTGCGCCTTTTCCCGCTCGTCGGCGGAAAGCCCGGCATGGTAGGGCGCGGCCGTTATGTCATGCCCGCGGAGCATTTCCGCCACGCTCTCGGTCGTCTTCTTGCTCAGGCAATATATGATTCCGCAGTCGTCGGGATGCCGGGCGACAAGCTCCAGTATGGCGCGGTCCTTGTCTTTCTTTTGGTATCCGCGCCTCACTTCAAGGCTGAGGTTCGGGCGGTCGAAGGAAGAGACGAACACGGCCGGGTCTGACAAGGCCAGCTGCTTCTGTATGTCCTCCCTCGTCAGGCGGTCGGCCGTGGCGGTCAGCGCCACGATCGGCACGTCGGGGAACGTCTGCCTCAGCAGTCCCAGCTGGGCGTACTCGGGACGGAAGTCATGCCCCCACTGCGAGATGCAGTGCGCCTCGTCCACGGCGAACAGGGACACTTTCATGTCCCTTATCAGGTAAGGGAGCTCCAGCATCAGGCGTTCGGGCGAGACGTACAGCAGCTTCAAGTCCCCTCTCAGGCAGGCGGCACGCACCCTGACGCTCTCGGCCTCGCCGAGCAGGCTGTTCAGCGCGGCGGCCGGCACGCCGTCCGCCCGCAGTCCCTCCACCTGGTCTTTCATCAAGGATATCAGGGGAGAAATCACGACAGCCGTCCCCTCCATCATCAAGGCGGGAACCTGGTAGCACAGGCTCTTCCCTCCGCCGGTAGGCATGAGCGCCACGACGTCGCGCCCTGCCAGGACGCTCCTGATGATGTCCTCCTGCAAGGGGCGGAAAGAGTCGAAGCCGAAATACCGTTTTAATATGTCCCGCATAATCGATTACTGGCTGTTTTGCGAAAAAACACCGCAAAGATACGTCTTTTTTGCATCTTTTAATTGAATAGAGTTGTATAAGAAATAAAAAAACACGATTTTTGCAACAATTTGGTACGACCAGTGAAGAATAATCATTCCCGACGGAGGGGAGAGGAAGAAGGGGCTGATTATTTCTAATAAATTATCGGAAGTATGGGAAAGTATAATTTGACTGAAAAGAAAGAGAAGAACGCCGCCTACCGTTCTATGGTAAGAGCCGAGTTGATAGACGAGCTGTACGAGAAAATCCTGAGAGTGTTCGTGGTGGACAAGAAGTACCGCGACCCGAGCTATTCCGCCAAGAAGCTGGCCGAAGAGCTGAACACCAACACGCGTTACGTCAGCGCGGTGGTCAACATCCGTTTCCATCAGAATTACTCCAGCATGGTCAACGAATACCGCATCAAAGAAGCCCAGTATCTCCTGACGGACAAAAGATATATGGACAAGACCATGGAGGAAATCTCGGCCATGGTGGGATTCGCCAACCGCCAGTCGTTCTACGCGGCGTTTTATAAAATCCTGGGCGTAACCCCGCGCGGCTACCGCATGAATTTTCTCGCCAGAGAAAAAGAAAAGGCCAAGGATTGACTGACCATGACAACGAAATGTAAGGGATACATCCGCGCGATATATCCCTTTTTTCTTTCACATACCGGCATGCAGACAGAAACTTTTTCCTATAACGACGAGCGGTTCGCGGACTTGCAGATGCTCCGCTACCGGGTGGACGGCTTCGAGCGGCTCTCCGTCGCCCGGAAGAAACTCATATATTATCTGTCCGAGGCGGCGCTGTCCGGCCGCGACATCCTCTGGGACCAGAACGGGAAGTACAACCTGCGGATACGGAAGACCCTGGAGGCCGTCTACACCGGCTATCCCGGCGACCGGGACACCGCGGACTTCCGGGCGTTCGCCGTCTACCTGAAGCGCGTATGGTTCTCCAACGGCATACACCACCATTACGGTTGCGACAAGTTCAGACCGGGATTCAGCGAGGCCTTCTTCCGGGAAGCCGTCCGCGACGTCCCCGCGGACGAACTGCCGCTCGACAAGGGGCAGACAGCCGGGGAACTTTGCGACCTGCTCGTCCCGGTCATCTTCGACCCGGAAGTCATGCCCAAGCGCGTCAACCTGGCAGACGGGGACGACCTGATAAAGACTTCCGCCTGCAACTACTACGGCGAGGGAGTGACCCAGGCGGAAGCGGAAGCCTTCTACGGCGCGATGAGGCGGGAAGATGCCCCGCGCCCCGTCATGCACGGCTTGAACAGCCGTCTGGTGAGGGAGGACGGGAAACTCGCGGAGAAAGTGTGGAGGTCCGGAGGCTTGTACGGCGCGGCCATCGACCGCATCGTCTGTTGGCTGGAAAAGGCCGCCGACGTGGCGGAAAACGGGAGGCAAGCCGACGTTATCCGCAAGCTCGTCGAATTTTACCGCACGGGCGACCTGAAGACATTCGACGAATATACCATCCGATGGGTGCGGGAGACCGAGGCGGCGGTGGACTTCACCAACGGATTCACGGAAACCTACGGCGACCCTCTGGGACTGAAAGCCAGCTGGGAGGGCTATGTCAACTTCAAAGACCCGGAAGCCACGGAGCGCACGGAGAAGCTGAGCGCCAACGCACAATGGTTCGAAGACCACTCCCCCGTGGACGACCGCTTCAAGAAAGCGGAATGCCGGGGCGTGTCGGCCAAGGTCGTCAAGGCGGCCATACTCGGAGGCGACCTCTACCCGGCCTCGGCCATCGGCATCAACCTGCCCAACTCCGACTGGGTGCGGGCGGAACACGGCAGCAAAAGCGTGACCATCGGCAACCTGACCGACGCTTACAACAAGGCGGCACGCGGCAACGGCTTCCTCCAGGAGTTCGTCGTAGACGCCGAGACGCTCCGGATGCTCGACCGTTACGGGGATGCCTGCGACGACCTGCATACCGACCTGCACGAATGCCTCGGGCACGGAAGCGGCAAGCTCCTGCCGGGCACGGATCCGGATGCCCTGAAAGCCTACGGGGCGACCATCGAAGAGGCGCGGGCCGACTTGTTCGCCCTGTATTACATAGCCGACCCGAAGCTGACGGACATGGGACTTACGCCCGACGCCGAAGCCTACAAGGCGCAATACTACGGCTACATGATGAACGGGTTGCTGACCCAGACGGTGCGCATAGAGCCGGGGCGGGACATCGAGGAAGCCCACATGCGCAACCGCGCCCTCGTCGCACGGTGGGCTTACGGGCACGGGCGGGAGGAAAGGGTGGCCGAACTTGTGAAACGCGGCGGGAAGACCTACGTCCGCATCCGCGACTACGAAAAGCTCCGCGGGCTGTTCGGCCTCCTGCTCCGCGAGATACAACGCATCAAAAGCGAAGGCGACTACATGGCGGCTCACGCTCTGGTGGAGCGGTACGGCGTCAAAGTCGACCCGGACCTGCACGCGGAAATCCTGCAACGCTACCGGACACTGCACCTCTCTCCTTACAAGGGCTTCATCAACCCGGTCTATATCCCGGTCTACGACGGACGAAAGGAAATCGCCGATGTCAGGGTGGAATACGGCGAGGCGTACGACGCGCAGATGCTACGCTACAGCCGGGACTATGCCACCCTGCCTTACCGCAACGAATGATGGACGTGCCGGAAACCATCCGAAAGATAAAGACGGAACTGCGCCTCGCCATGAACGGCGCGGTCGCCGCCTACATGCGCGAGAATGGCATAAGCTACAAACTGAACTTCGGGGTGGAACTTCCCCGGCTTCGCGACATCGCCGCCCGCTTCCCCACCGACCACGGCCTCGCCCAAGCCTTGTGGAAGGAGGACATCCGGGAATGCAAGCTGCTGGCCGCCATGCTACAGCCCGCCGACACGTTTTGTCCCGAAGTCGCCGACGCTTGGGTGAAGACCATGCCCGGCGCGGAAATCGCCCGGCATACCGTGCAGAACCTGTTCTGTCGCCTGCCCTACGCCTCGCGGAAGGCATACGAGTGGATCGCGTCGGACGACGAGATGTGCCAGCAATGCGGCTACCTGACTCTGGCACGCCTGTTCATGCAGGGGCTTCGTCCCGACGAACGCCCGGCCGGCGAGTTCCTCGGCCAAGTCCGCGCGGCGTTGCACGCTTCCCCTCCCGTGCGCCGCGCCGCAGTCGCGGCCTTGCAGAAGTACCAGACGCTGGACGAGGCGGCGCGAGAAGAGGGGGAGAGGATCCTGCGGGAAGCTGGGGCTTGAACTTTCCGCAAAAACCGGGACGTGCGTCGCCCCGGTTCCAAAGAAAAAGGTTAACTTTGCGCGGTTCGCAAAACAAAAATCTTATCGGAACATGGAAAGAGGAAAAGTTGACGCCTTGCTGGGTCTCTTCTTCGGAGACGAAGGCAAAGGGAAAGTGGCGGACGTGCTTACTCCGAGATACGACGTGGTAGCCCGCTTCGCGGGCGGCCCGAACGCCGGGCACACCATCGTATTCGAAGGCCGGAAGTTCGTGCTCCGCTCCATCCCCTCGGGCATCTTCGCGGAAGACAAGGTGAACATCATCGGCAACGGCTGCGTCGTCGCCCCGGACTTGTTCATGGCCGAAGCCGGGGAACTGGAAGCCGCCGGATACGACCTGAGAGGACGCCTGCACGTCAGCAAGCGCGCCCACCTCATCCTGCCCACCCACCGCGTGCTGGACCGCGCTTACGAGGCCGCCAAGGGCAAGGCCAAAGTGGGCACCACCGGCAAGGGCATCGGCCCCGCTTACAGCGACAAGGCCGCACGCATCGGCCTGCGCGTGGGCGACATCTCCGACCGCTTTGAAGAAAAATATGCGGCGTTGAAAGCCCGGCACGAACAGATACTGAAAGACCTCCGCTATGCGGATTACGACATCGCGGACGAAGAGAGACTGTGGATGGAGGGCGTGGAATACCTGCGCGGTCTCCAACCGGCGGACACGGAAATAGAAATCAACCGTTACCTGAAGGAAGGCAAGGACGTGCTGGCCGAAGGCGCGCAAGGCACCATGCTCGACATCGACCACGGTACTTACCCGTTCGTCAGCTCTTCCAATACCACCTGCGGAGGCGTGTGCACGGGTTTGGGCGTGGCTCCGGCAGACATCCGTGAAGTGTTCGGCATTTTCAAGGCGTACAGCACACGAGTGGGTTCGGGCCCGTTCCCCGTAGAACTGCCCGGCGAGACGGGCGACGCAATCCGCGGGAGGGGGCACGAATACGGAGCCGTGACGGGGCGTGAACGCCGTTGCGGCTGGGTGGACTTGGTGGCGTTGAAGTATGCCGTCATGATTAACGGCGTGACGCAACTCGTCATGATGAAAAGCGACGTGCTCGACGGGTTCGACACCGTCAAGGCTTGCGTGGCCTATAAGAAAGGCGGCACGGTGTCGGAAGACATGCCCTTCGACACGGAAGGCTGCGAGGCTGTCTATAAGGAGTTTCCGGGCTGGAAGGAAGACTTGTCGCGCATGACGGACGAAAGCCGGTTCCCGCAAGCCTTCAAGGACTACGTCCGTTTCCTCGAAACGGAACTGGAGACCCCGGTTACGGTTCTGTCCGTGGGTCCCGACCGCGCACAGACCATCATCCGTAAAAGATAGCCGCCCTCTGCCGGAACAAACGCCCGAGGCGGCCTTTCGGCCTTGATTTTTCCATTGCCGAACGGAGTCGCGGCACGTGTGGTGATGAATTTACGGGAAGGTACAGACTACGGAAGTCGTCGTTTCGGGCAAATAAGAGGGGCGGTGTATGCCGTCGTCACCTTATGGATGTCGCCCGTCATGCTTAGTCGTCCCTTGCAGACACTCCGAACCCGCCCCTCCGCGGAGTTATTAACAGTATGTCGATAAATATTTCATCGCAATGAGGCGTTTGTGTCTTTGGAATTTCATACCTTTGAACCCACGCAATGTAAAATATTGATGGAAGAGGCGGTTTACCATGTCCCGGTCTTGCTCAAGGAGTGCGTGGACGGTCTGGTGGTCGACCCTGCCGGGACTTACGCCGATGTCACCTTTGGCGGCGGGGGGCACAGCCGCGCGATACTCTCGCGGCTGAATGCCGACGGGCATCTGTACGGCTTCGATCAGGACGAGGATGCGGAGGCGAACATCATCGACGACGGACGTTTCACTTTCGTGCGGAGCAACTTCCGGTATCTGAGGAACTGGATGCGCTATTACGGCGTGGCGCGGATAGACGGCCTGCTGGCCGACTTGGGCGTGTCGAGCCACCATTTCGACGACGGGGGACGGGGGTTCTCGTTTCGTTTCGACGGGAAATTGGACATGCGGATGAACCGCCGGGCCCGTCTGACAGCGGCGGAGGTCGTGAATGATTATGCGGAAGGGCGGTTGGCCGACATTTTCCATTTATACGGCGAATTGAGGAACGCCCGCAGGATGGCCTCGCGGGTGGCGGAAGCCCGCATGCACCGGCGGATAGAGACGACGGGAGAACTCGTGGAGGTCGTGAAGCCCTTGCTGGGGCACGACCGGGAGAAGAAGGAATTGACCAAGGTGTTCCAAGCCTTGCGTATAGAGGTGAACGCGGAGATGGACGCTTTGAAAGAGATGCTCACGGCGGCGGTCGGACTGCTCCGGCCGGGAGGACGCCTGGCGGTGCTGGCTTATCATTCCTTGGAAGACCGCATGGTGAAGAACCTGATCAAGACCGGAAACATGGAAGGCGAACGGGTGCAGGACTTTTACGGACATGTGGACTGTCCGCTCAAGGCTGTCCACAACAAAGTGATAGTGCCGGGAGAAGAGGAGCAACGTGCGAATCCCCGGAGCCGCAGTGCCAAGCTGAGAATCGCGGAAAAGAGATAAAGGATGAAAGAAGAACTGGAACTGGAAGAAAAGACGGACGGGGAAACCGGGAACGTGTCCGGGGAAGAGGAAACCGCGCCCGCCGGGGAACCGTCCGGCGAAGACGGGGCGGAACCGGACGACGGGGAAAACGGCGGGCCGGACGGACTGTCTTCCATCAAGGCATTCACGGAAAGCGAGGGCGTGGAAGAGCACCCCAACGTGTCCCTGCGCGAGATATTGGGCGGGGACATCCTTACGGCCGGATGGTTGCGCCGCCAGATGGGATTGATTTCGCTTTGCACGTTTTTCGCCATCCTTTATATCACGAACCGTTATTCCGCGGAGCAGGAGATGATTGAAATCGAAAGGCTGAAGACGGAGCTGAAAGAAGTGGGATACCGCGCGCTGACCCGTTCCGGCGAGCTGACCGTGAAGACACGGCAAAGCCAGATAGAGGAAAATCTGAGGCGGACTCCGGACAGCGTGCTGCAAAGCCCGAAGGAACCTCCTTTTTTGATTAAGTCCCAAGACAAGGAAGAATGAACTTCGACAACAAAAAGATAATGCCCCGCTTCTTCGTGGTCATCGTGCTGATGAGCGTGGGCGGCCTGTACATACTGGGCAATGCGGCCTACCTGATGTTCGCGGAGAGCGAGTACTGGACGCAGGTGAGCCACAAGCTGGTGAAGGATAACGTGCCCATTCCCGCCAAGCGCGGGGACATCCTTTCGGCGGACGGGGAAATCATGGCCAGTTCCTTGCCGGAATACAAGATTTACATGGATTTCGTCGCGTCGGACAAAGACC
>CAYXQT010000091.1:0-8549 GCA_964466445.1 uncultured Paraprevotella sp.
CCGCCTGAATTGTAGATGACGTTCGCCCGGAACAAGCCGAGTTCCTTCAACAGGTAACGGACGATGGCATCGGAAAGGATGCGCAGGTAGAACGAGCGTCCTTTCAGGTTTTTCGCCGCGTACTTCGATATGATTTGGTATATGTAGCCTTGGATGCCGCTCAAGTCGCCGCCTATCAACAAGAACGGAGGCTTTCTTTCATCCCGACGCTCCCGCTCGTAATCGTAAAGGCAGACGGCGATGGCGGCCGTCGTCTTCAAATGGTCGTAGAGCGAAACGTCCGGGAAATTAATCGTGCTGGCGGGTATCGTGGTCGTATATTTGAAGAGGAGGCTTAACAACGTTTCGGTGAAGGAATGGTACGAGTCCGCTTGAATCAAATTGAATTCCCTCTTGAAATCGTCCCAAAGCGAGACGTAATCGGGTGCTTCGTCCTTTTTGTCAGGGAAATAGCTTTTGTCCAGCAAAATCCGGCTTAACGGCAGGTGGAATCTCTCTCCCACATCGTTATTCCTCACGTCCTGCAAGATGGAAGTCATCCTTTTCCTCTTGAAAGAATCCCAGCCGGTCTCGTCCTGATCGTCCTTACGAGCCTCCTCGCTGGCCCTGTCCATGCCGGAGGAGAGGCTGTCCGCTTTCTTCAACAGCCTGCCCAGTTCCGTCTGTTGCTCAAACGGCAGGTGATGCCCGGCGGAAAGGTTTGTCAGGTTGTCCTTATCCGTCAAGTCGCCCGACTGGCCTGTGGTTAATTTCCGGAAAACGGGGGCGTAGTCTTCCAAGAACTGTGCCGTCCACAGACAATGCTTGTGCGAACATTCCCCTTTATACTTCGGAAGCAACGTGTCGCACAACCCCGCCACTTCCGGTTTCAAATACTTGCTGTCCGCCACGCTGCCCGTATCCGCCCGTTGGTAGAACTTGCCGATGTCGTGCAACAAGGCGGCCAAATAAAGAAGTTCTCTTCCTGTATCCATAATTCACAAGTTTCTTTCTATGTTGACATTTTTCACGTGCGTCACGATTCCGTATCCTACGCTCGCGTTTTTCCCTATCCCCACATAGTCGGGCAGGGACATGTTCGTCTTGAATTCCGCGTCAAAGGCCATGAGCCTCACGTCCTTGTTCGTCACCCGGAAAGGTTCGCTCCGGCGGGACAGCGTACAGCGTATCTCCCGGTCGATGTGTATTCCCAGCCCCTTGACGAAAGAGAGCAGGTTTCCCGTCAGGATGCGCTCCAGAAAAGAAATCCGTTCTCCCATGCCGTCCATCTCCATATATTTCGCGTAGTTCACCGCGTTGAGCGGCAACCAGCCGCGGATGCGGTAGTGGAACGTGGAATCCCACGCCTGCACCGTGTACTTCCGCGAAAGTACGTTTTCCACGGTCAAATCCGCGGGACGTTCCCCGAGACAGCAGGAAAAGTTCCCTCCCGACAGGAGTTTGCCTATCGCTTCCGTGCCTTCGTTCAGACAGACGATGGCCGCTTTCCGGCGGATGCGCTTGTATTGAATCAGAGGGTATGAATAACGGAACGTGTCTCCCTCATGGTTGTGATAGAGTACGTCGGCTTCTTCGCCGAGGGATTGGATGACGGCACCCCTGAACAAGGGAACCTCAAACCTCGATATCTCGTTCTGAAATTGTATAATCAATATACGTATCGCATTTTCCATACTGGTGGTTATGGTTAACGGTCGCACGCATGGAACGCCCACTCTCCCGGAACTCCCGCGAATACCGTCGTTTGTGTGTTTCTTTACAACGTTCTATTAAGTTTAAGGTATATAATTCATCCGCAAAAGTAGCCAATTTTGCCCTGACATACAAACATGGCAGGTGAAAAAATGACACGGAAATTTTCCCGTTTGTCCGAAATTCAACAAACTTTAACGTCCGGTCAGGTTGAAGTCTGCCGTTGGTGCCGGTTTCAGACGGGAGGATACCTTGCGGACATCCGCTCCGCCGGGAATGGGCAGAGAGCATGGATGCCCCCTGCGTTGCCGTCCCGTCCGGCTTTTACGGCACTTGCCCGTCGCGCCATGGGCAAGATGCAGACTCGAAAAAACGGGAAAAAACGCAAAAATCTTTGCGGTTCTGAATTTAAAGATTAACTTTGCAGGGAATGACAAGGTATAAGGTAAAAGGGTTCCGGCTGATGAGGTCGGAATTCTTTTGTTTTTTGTCCTTTCAAGTAAAAACACAAAAACATAAAAATTAGGAGGCATAATAAATGGCTTATATGTCACAAGAGGGCTACGACAAGCTTGTGGCCCAACTCAAAGAGCTGGAGACCGTGGAACGCCCGGCGGTCTCTGCGGCCATCGCCGAGGCACGCGACAAGGGAGACCTGAGCGAGAATTCGGAATACGAAGCCGCCAAGGAGCATCAGGCCATGCTCGAGATGAAGATAAACCAGCTGAAGACCGTCATCGGCGATGCCAAAATCATCGACCCGTCCCTGCTCAAGGCCGACACGGTGCAAATCCTCTCCAAGGTGGAGATGAGAAACGTGAAGAACGGCATGAAGATGACCTACACCATCGTTTCCGAGACCGAAGCCAACCTGAAAGAGGGAAAAATCTCCATCCGGACCCCCATCGCGCAGGGACTGCTCGGGAAAAAGGTCGGCGACGTGGCCGAAATCAAAATCCCGCACGGCACCGTGCAGCTGGAAATCACGAACATCTCATTCGAATAAGCGTCATGGCTACCATCTTCAGTAAAATCGTGGCGGGAGAGATTCCCAGCTACAAATGCGCCGAGGACGACCGCTTCTATGCCTTCCTCGACATCAACCCCATCGTGAAAGGACATACGCTCGTCGTCCCCAAGCGCGAAGTGGACTACTTCTTCGACCTGAGCGACGAAGAAATCGGCGCGATGCAGGTCTTTGCCAAGCACGTGGCGGCGGCCATCAGGAAAGCCGTCCCCTGCGTCAAGGTGGGACAGGCCGTGCTGGGACTCGAAGTGCCTCACGCGCATATCCACCTGATTCCCATGCGGAACGAGAAAGACATGCTCTTCTCCAACCCCAAACTGACGCTCGCGGACGAGGAGTTCAAGGCTGTCGCCAAGGCCATCCGCGACAATTTCACGGCCGGTAGCCGGTAGCGCAAGACCCGCTTACGGAGGAGAGCAAGCGGGTGCGGGACAGCCTTGGCGCACGTAGACGTAACCTGAAAAACGGCGCGGCGCGGCGTTGCAGGCAAGGGGCAAATCGGCGTTTCATCGGATTTTTATCGGGATTCGCCAAAATTTCGTCGATTCTGTGTTTACATTATGCTGTTTTCTGGTATTAATAGATGTGACAGATTTTATCGGAAACATAAAAAAGTACAGAAGAAATGGAAATGTTCTTTGCATCCATCGCAGTATTGGTCATCATCGGCGTGAAAATCTATGGGATGACGGGGAAAAAAACGGGCTTGGGATGGGCCGAGCTCAAGGCCATGTACAACCAGACGCGACGCAAGCCCGATACGCCGCCGTCGGACGACGGCCAAGAGACGGGCAGACCGAGCGACAGCGACCGGAAAGCCGCGATTGACAAGCTCTGCCGAGACACGTTCGGCCTCATGTTCCATACCCTCAAATCCATCGGCTGCCAGCCTGAGGCTTGCGAGGACGGCAGCCTTTCCGTGGACTATCAGGGCGAGAACTTCCAGATAAAATTCGACAGAAGGTACGCCGAGATTTGGGACCTGGGCTGGGGCGGAGTGAAAGCCGACGACCCGGAGTTGGGTAAAATCCGCGAAGCCGTCAACATCGTGAACTACAACTTCAGCCCTACGGTAGTGCTGACCGTCCCCAACGAAGAAGGCATGATAGCCCTGCACAGCCACCAGACCATCATGCTTCATCCCGCGTGTCCCGAAAACGCCGCGTTCGTCGAGGGCATCCTCAACTCCTTTTTCACCGTGAAGGAGAACGTGAGCCAGAACTACCAGCTAATCAACGCGCAACAGGCAGAGGCTCAAAAGAAACGCCGCCCCATAGGGTTCACGGCGTCGCGAACTTCTCAAACCGGGGAACAATGAAAGCGGCTTCTATATCATCCTTTGGCCTCTGATATGGTTTGTACTATCCATGCTGTTCGAGATGACGGGCATTGATGATTTGGATAGCCTCGACCATTCGTTCTCCACCGCCCTTTCCATCGTTTGGGGACTGTCGTGGATACCGGACCGTGCCATGCCATGCCCGGCGTGTTTATCTACGGGCGTGCTTCCCGTCTTGCGCCGGTGCTGGAGGATGTGCATGCCGGCCGCGTGGGCTCTCCGAGGAAAATGCTGTCGCGCGACGTATGGATAAAAGCCGTTGATGCAACTTGTTTTTTGCGTTCCAGGGGTTGACACAATTGCCACAATCACCACTGATTCGGACTATTTGGTGTAGGTGCTTCCGTCCCTTTCGTTCGTTTTCTCCGCGTTAGCCTTCAGGTCAATTTCCGATAGCTTCCGCTTCGCGCGTGCGCGGCGCAAGTTAGGAAACAGCCCCACGCCGCAACGGTGTGTGGAGACTGTAAAGGCCGTATATAAGTTATACTGTTCCCCTGTTATGAAGCATCTCGGCAATATTCATACGCCGGCATGCTTCCTCCCTCGCCGCAGAATTACAGGCTTCTCTTGATACTTTCCATGATTGTCGCCGCCATCGTTACTTTCCTCGTTGGGATAGTGTCCGTGATATTGGTAGGCGGGTCGCCCCCTTTGATACATTCTTATTATATTCTTTATTGCCGACATATTTCGGAACAAAGGACACTGTTTCCACGTGGGTGGCTCTTAAGAGAAAGTCATGAGGGGAAGCGTGCGCGGACGCATGGCCGTTTTTCGGAAAGCCGTGGCAGGAGTGCCGCGTATGGCGGGTGTTACCCCTCCTTGTGAGGACAAGACGGTGGAACGGCTTGCGCTTCCCGCCGTCTATCGCACGGTGATGCCGAACACCTCCTCGCCGGGCGGGGAGACTTGGGCTTCGCGCGGGAAGTAGACGGGCATGCCCTTTTGCAACGGCAGTATGCGGAGTTCCAGACGGCGGCAACCGGGCGGCAGTCGCCACAGTCCGTAGAGGAACGGGCGTCCGTTGTAGAAATTGTCCGCCATGAGTTTCCCGTCGGCGTAGAGGCGTGCCACGTCGCCGCGGTAAGAAATCTCGAGCATCCGTCCTCCGCGTTCTTCGGGGATGTCGACGACGTAGACCGCCGCGTTCCCGAAGTCATCGTCGTCGGGTGCCTCGGCCACTTTCCGCGCGCCGACGGTGATTTCGCGCGGAAGACCGGCCTCTTTCGTCTTCTCGTAGCTTACGGGAGCCGCCGGCCTTTCCCGTTCTTCGCCGAGGAACAGGCGGCTCGCCGTCTCGGAGTCCAAGAGGTAGATGTTGCCGTAGACGGGGCGGGACAGGCCGGGCGGCTTGACGTTTCTGAGGCGTTTGCCGTCGATGCAGATTTCCGTGGGGATGCCCTTGACCTGTTCCATGTAGATCTTGCCGTCGCGCTTGGCGACGATTTGCGCCGTGGCGTAGCGGATGCCGTCGATGTTGACGGGAAAGATGCAGACCGTCCCGGCCGGGATGGTCATCGGGGTGTGCGGGAACTTCACGCCACATACGTCGAACCGCACTCCTTTCTTGTCCGTCAGGTTCTGTAGCCGTTCGTAGTTGTTGACGAACACGAAAGCACTGCCGTCCTTCGAGCGGTAAGACCAGCGCAGGATGCCGTCTTCCCCCTTGCCGATGTCCTGCGGGCAGGGGAACGAGGCCGCCATGGGTGCCAGCGTCTCGGCGTAGTCGTGCATGAAGAGGTGCAGTTTGCGCAACGTGTAGTAGTGCGGGTTGGCCTGTCCGAACTCGCCGAGAGGCGCCTGGAAGTCGTAGGTCTTCACCGGCAAGTCGTTATAGTTCGTGCCCGGCGTGCGTTGGTTCTCGTTGAGGCAGGTCGACTTCCCGTCGGGGTTGGTGCCGCCGTGGTACATGTAGTAGCCCAGCAGGTTGCTGCCGCTGCCGAGCTTCACGACGGCGAGGGAGTAGGCATCTTCGGGATAGACGTAAGGCCGGCGGTGGTAGGCCGTCATCATGCCGCCGCCCAGTTCGCAGGTGAAGTAAGGATAGAGGTCGTCGCCCCGGCTCAGTTGCTCCCGCTGTGCCCCCAGCTGTTCCGTGGCGATGGCCGTGGAACTCCTGAAAGACTTGAAGTTGAACGCCTTGTAGTAGTTCCCCGCCGTCTCCTCGATGCTGCGCTCCCAAAACCCGTCGGCATAGTCGCCGTAGAGGGGCAGCATCTCTCCGTAGGGCACGGGGCGGGTCAGTTCCGGCCAGCCCGTGCGGGTGTAGAAAGGCAGGTCGTAGCCTATGGACAGCGCGAGGCGTTTCAAGGCCATGAGGTAGTCGCCGTCGCGCTGTTCGTTGTCGAACTGCACGGCGACGACGGGACCCCCGTCTTTCCATTGCAGTCCCTGCATCTGCGCGAATATCTGCCGGTAAAGGATTGCAACATAGCTCATGAACGTGGAGTCGGCGGAACGGACGGGACAGCCTTTGGCGAACACCCAGTCGGGTATCCCGCCGCATCGTGCCTCCCCGTGGCAGAAGGGGCCGATGCGCAACACGACGGGCAGATGTCCTTTCTTGCACGCGAGGAGGAAGCGGCGCAGGTCGCGCTGTCCGCTCCAGTCGAATATGCCTTCCTGTTCTTCCACGTGGTTCCAGAACACGTAGTTTGCAATCATGGTGACGCCTCCGTCCTTCATCTTGCGTATTTCCGTCTCCCACTCGTCGGCAGGAATCCGCGAGTAGTGCATTTCGCCCATCACGGGCACGACTCTTTTCCCGTCGACGATGAGGCTGCAGGAGTCCCACTCCACCGTCGGCGTTTGCGCGAGGACGGGCGTGGCGGAGAGCAGTCCCGCGAGCAGGATGCCTTTTTTGCAGATGCCTTTTGTCATATCTTCCGATAAGGGTAAGGGTTTGTAACCGGGCGTATCCCCTGTGACGGGCAAATATATGTATAATCTCCGGGGCTGCAAAGGAAAGGCCGCAGAAAAAGATGCCCGTCGCGGCCGAAAAGTCCCTCCTTACAGCCGCACGTCAAGGGCATGGTAACGCCGCGCAGGCCTCTCCCGTCCCCATGGAAGACGGGCGGAGGCGGGGGAGTTGGCGGCAAAGAAAGCTACGGCTACCCGAAAACGCCTGATTTCCCAAGGCAGTTCCCTCTGGCAATCACACAAGCGACCGGACTGGACATAATACACAGCCTGACAGGGCATCCGAAGGGGACGCACGGCGAAAGACACGAAATTTGACGTCCGCATACCGGTCGACGGCAAGGAACGGATAGTGCTCCGCCGCCGACCCGTGCTCCGCCTTGGATGCCGCGAAAGGGAGTGTGCGAGTCCCGCGACACCCTGATTACGTACAACCAAAACCGTCCTGACATTCCGGAACGTGGCAGGCGCGATTGGCCGGCTGTCCGGCGCGGCGCGGAAGAACCGCGCCACCGGGGCACGGCGACGAAGACGGCCCGCATGATGGCGGGAAAGACGCGGCGACTTCTCCCTATATATATAATAAGGTGTAGTGCGGAAAGGCTCGCGTCCCCTTCTCGGATTCCGCACCCGTTGCCAAGGCAGGTTTCGGAGGGTGGCGACGGCATGGGCTTAAGCCCCCGAAGTCCCCCTGTGCGGACGGAAATCCGCACGAAAAACACCTGCCGCACCCGACTTGAGGCTGCGGCATCCGCACACCGGCGGAGAGTCAGACCTCCGCGAGGGGCGCGCCTTGCACTTCATGCCCTTTTCGCGAAGCCGCGAGCTCCCCTCCCTCCGGAATCCCGCCCGTCTTCCCCGACTTCCGCGGGCACGTTCCCGCGGGACGGATTTCCCAAGGAGCGGCGGCTGTCATTCCCGCGAAATCACCACCGTCACGCTGCCTTTGCCCAAGGCCTCTTTCAGTTCCGACTGCGAGACGTTGTCTATCTTCCCCAACTTGGTGAAGTTCCACGAATTGGTGTCGTAGTAGATGACGAAGTTGTGTCCTTGATAGAGGATGAGGTCGCCCGGTCCCGTAGTCGTGGGGCGGTCGTTGCGCGGAAGGCTCATGCCGAGCGTCCCCACTTTCTCCATGTTGGCGTAGTCGTCCATTTCCACTGTGATGTCGCCTTCGGCGAGCCGTTCCTTCAACGCTTTCGCGGAAGAGTTGTCTTCCAGAGAGGCGGTGAACGCCCTTCCGCCTGCGACGGTCAGTTTGATTGTGTCTTTTTTCATCTCCGTGTTGTTTCTGCCACGGGCAAATATATGTATAATCTCCGGGGGCGCAAAGGAAAAACCGCAGAAAAGAAGTCCGCCGCGCGGAACAACCGCGTTTCTCCGCGCACCTTCCGCCTTGGGCGCAAACGAACGATTCTCGCGCCCGTCCCCTTGATGTTTTTGCAGTTTTGCAAGTTCCCGATACCGTCCGCCCCGGATGCCAGATTACGCCGCGCCGGTGTCATTTGTACGGACAAATATTTTCAGTTCCCAAACTTAAAATCAGTCGCTCTCTTAGTAAGAGAGCGATCG
>CAYXQT010000092.1:0-8512 GCA_964466445.1 uncultured Paraprevotella sp.
TCGGCGGATTTTCCTCCTGAAAACGGGAAATCGGACTGCGGAAAACGCGTCTTTTTTTCTATTTGGAGGGAAAGTGGATACGAAATCCCAGTGTCGTTTTGCAAGGCGGAACGTTCTTCGGGCTTTCGCGTCCTCCGTCCGCAAGTGCGGGAAGCCGCTTTTCGGCGGGCCTTTTGAAAGCGGGAACCACTTTCCGGCTGACATTCCGTCTTCCGCAAACGGCGTGAGAATCGCGTATTTTCCGCACCGCCCCGACCGACGTGCGAATAAGCGATTCTCGCGAGGTCGCAACTGACGTTTTGACAAAATGACAATGTGAGACGGAACGGCGGAGAACGGGACGAAAGGTTCTTGTCCGCGTTTGGTGAGGACGGATACCGCCCGTGCCGTCAGGGACGGCGCGACTGCCGTCCCCGATAACCGAGCAGGTCGGGAAATTTTTACTTCCCGACCTGTCCTTCTCTCTCACACTAACCCCTGCGTGCCGTTCGGCATACGGCGGTTTGACTTGTTTTCAAAACATGTCGTTGGATGTTATAATCAAGACAACTGATTGAACTTCCGCGTGTGAGGTTGTCTTTGGATATGGCTCGTGCAACGCAAGTCCGTTTCACCACCCATTCGTGGCAATTGCCACGATAGGAGAGGTCTGTTTGGCCAAGCCGTTGCCTATGCCGAACTTCCGAAGTCCCCGCGCTCGTTTCTCCGGTGTTCTCCATTGTTTCCGGACTGTACGGGGATGTCTGCCTATCTTTTCCATCTTGTCCGCCTGATACGCCTTGGTATCGGATTCCTGTCCGTCAAGCCACGGTTCCGCTATCGCTCCTTCTCTCTCCCACAGTGTCGCTACCTGAAACTTGCGAGTTGCTTCGGAGGTCGTCGGCAACTACGCCCCTTGCGGAACGTCCATACAGACACATCTCACGCCCGTCATACAGAAAAGCCCGGCGAGCCGCACTTCCTTGCCGGATGCGGCCCGCCGGGTCGACATGTCAAATGAAATCCGTCACTTCACGAGAAGCGACTTTCCGCTTACCACGTACTGCCCGTGAGGCAACGTCTTGGTCTGCGCCCCCGCTTGGAGCGTCCATACCGTATAAAGCCGCCCGTCCACGGTGTAAACGGGGAGGTCGCAGGGGGAAGCCGCCGTGACACGGATGCCGTCCTCTCCCAAAGATACCGTCACGCCGCCGGACTCGTCCCGCACGGGACGGACGTTCGTCGATGCCTCGCCCCAATAGAACAGGCGGAAGTCGTCGGCCTGAAACCATCCCGCAGTCGTCCCGTTCCCGGACGAACGCGCTCCTATCCGCAGGCTCTCGCCTTCGCCCAATGCGATACCGGTCGCCGTGAAGTCGTACCAGTCGTTGTTGTTCTCGCCGCTCACGTCCGACAGGGGTTCGGAGTCATACGTGCCGCCTTGCGTCTGCGCATATATATGCTGGTCGGTCAGCAGCTCCGTCCCGTCGGTGTTGCGCAGGGCGGCCTGCACGGAATACGTTCCGGGCGGAAGCCCTTCCACCGTCTGGTACAGGTCGATGGACGTGATTTCCCCGTAAGCCAGACTGACGAAAAAAGAACCCTCATGGGCGGGGCGGTCGTTCCACGTCTGGAACGATTCCCAACCGCTGGTTTGGTTGTCCGTCAGCCAGCCCGCCGTCCCGTCCTCGAAACTCGGGTTGGCGAGGAACTCCGTCATGTCGAAACATTGTCCCTCGACGGGCCGGGCCGTCTTCTTCGTGTCGGACAAGGCCTGCGCCAACGCCCGCCGCGCCTCCTCGATGTCGTCCGTCGTGGCGGTCTCGGACGCGTATGCCGCCTTTCCCTCGTCGATGGCCGTCCTCAACGCGTCCTTGGCTTCAGACGCGCCGACGGCATCGAGAAAAACCGTGGCCGCGTCCACCAGCTCGCTCAAGGCCGACATGACCGGCATGGACAGCCGCGCCGCGTCCAAAGCCTCCTCCAGCTTGGAGATGGCCGCTTCCAGTTCGGCCTTCGTCTTCCCCTCCACCGGGGATGCCTGCGCCACGGCTTCGGCCAAAGGGGCGCGGAGCGCGCCGGCGACCTTTTCCGGTACTATCTTTCCGGCCTCTTCTATCAAGCCTTGCAGACGTTGTCGCAGTTGCGACAGGTCTTCGGAAGCCCCTTCCACCGTCACCGGGCATTCGTCCGACACGGCGGAAGCCACGGCCGTTGTCCCGCTGTACTTCGCCTGAAACACGTGCGTGCCGCCGTAAAGGGTGGCGGTGTATGTCGCCGTGCCGTCCGCCTCCACGGGCAGCGTTCCGACGATTTCCCCGTCGCAAAGCATCTGTATGTAAGCTCCCTCGGACGAGCCGCCCGACACCGTGGCCTTCACCTCGAACGGCTCGCCCGCCGCCAGTTTTCCGGAGGGTGCTTCCACCATGACGGAAGCTCCTTCCGTCCGCTCCACGGCCGACACGCGGTACAGTCCGCTGGCATGGGAACGGAGCACGGGGGCGAACTCGGCATTCTTGAACGTGCCCATGTCGGTTCCCGTCCACATCTCTTTCACGCGGCAGGGCTGGTCGGCGGCGAAGCCCAACTGTACCAAGTCCAAAGCCACGGCATCGGCCTCGCCCGGCGCGGGGTCTTCGGTAAAGACGCGGAACTCCATCGTCACGCCCTCGGCGGCATCCTTCACGTCATCGTCGTATCCCACCGTGGCCTTGAACTTCACGTATTCATGCCCTTCGGGAAGGACGAACGTCAGCATGGAGGGCGCGTTGACCCCGAAGCCTTTGTCGTAAGTCCGTCCGCCCATGGCGATTGCGTTGCCGTCATTGTTCTTGTTCAGTTGCGGGGCGTTCCAGCCGTTCACGGGATTGGCTTCCCAGGGGATTTCGGTCAGGGAAAACTCGTTGCCGTCCCGGTCTGTCAGTACGGGGTTCGCCCAGTCGGCATGGTCGAAAGACAGCCCGTCGCCGCCGTTCGTCACCACAAGGTAGAGCTTCTCCGCTCCCTCGATGTCGGCTTCCACTTCGCGCGACTGCGCCGTGGCGTGGCTGATGAAGCCGCTGCAAGCCGCCTGCTTGCCCGGATCGATTTTCATCGTCACGTTGCCGCCGCTCCATTGGTCAGTGGTTTCCGTGCGCACGGTGGGGTCGCCGTCGAACACCATGAACTCCACCGAGGACTTGCTGCCCTGGTCGGTGCCGGAGTTGTCCAAGCCCACGTGCGCCGTGAAGCGCACGGCGTTATCGGGAATTTCGAACAGCAGGATGGAATTGGCATGCACCGCATAGCCGTTGTCGTACTTCTTTCCGTCAATGGAGAGGGATTCGCCGTTGAGGTTCTTGTTCACCCCGATGTTGCCCCAGCCGCACGTGCCGCGCAAGTACTTCTGTTCGGTCAGCTTGATGGCGGAGCCGTCGGCGAGCGTCACCGTCGGGTCTATCCAGTCGGCGTGGTCGCTGTCGTAGCCGTCCCCGTCGTCGGAGACTATCAAGGCCAGCTGTCCGGTCTTCATGCCCGTCAGGTCGACATCCGCATCCTTGGCGTAGCCCGTGGTCAGGTAAGAAATCGTGCCGCTGCGGTAGAGGGCATCCTTGGTGTTGACGAACTCCGAGCCGCCCGTGTTGAACAGGGCGGCGAACTTGCTGCCGTCGGCGGGGTCGTCCGCCGCCCAGACGATGTAGTTTTCGTTCCGGGACAGTTGCCGGTTGGCGGCGGAATAATGGTGCATGTACAGTACGTCGCGGTTGGTCAGCAACGAGTCGGTGGCAGGGCCGTTCTGCGGCAGGTCACCCCCGAACATCAGCGGCGACTTGAATATCGTCCAAAGGTTCATCATCGTGTACTGCTCGTCGCGCGTGAAGTTCGTCCACCGCTCCTCGCCGCGCTCCCCGCGGATGCTGATTTTGCCCAGAGGGAGCATGTCGGCATCCGGCCACGTGCCCGGCGCGATGTAAGGTGCCCACTTGGCGCAGACCTGGAACTGGTAGTTCAGCTGGCTCCAGTTGTCCCAGAAGTCGTCCACCGTGCGCCACATGTTGGCGTGCGCCTTCGCGTGTTCCACTTTCTCCAGCGGTGTCTCGCCGGGCGAGATGCTCAGCACGATGGGGCGGCCGCAACGGTCGATGGCGTTGCGTATCATCTCGATTTCCGCCGTGTGGTACGGTCGGGAGAGGTCGTCGATTTTCACGAAGTCCACGCCCCATTCGGCGTACAGCTCGAAGCACGAGTTGTAGTACTCCTGCGCGCCGGGCTTGCGGTAGTCCACCTTGTAGTTGTCGCGCAGCCACGTGCAGGCGGAGTCGTTGCTCGCTATCATGTCGCAGGTGATGCCGTCGGTGCCTTTCACGGGCAGTTTCTTCTCCGCCGCGATTTTGGGCAACCCCCTCATCAGATGGATGCCGAACTTCAGCCCCTTGCCGTGCACGTAGTCGGCCAGGGCGCGGAAGCCCACGCCGCCGGCCGCCGACGGGAAGCGGTTGAGCGCGGGCGTGTAGCGTCCCCACTCGTCGTAGACGTAGACGGGGTCGGTCTGGTTGTACCCTCCCGCCTTGTCGTTCTCCACGAACCAGCGGATGTCCACCACGACATATTCCCAGCCGTAGCCGGCCAGCTTCTCCGCCATGTAGTCGGCGTTGGCCTTCACTTCGTCCTCCACCACGGTGGGGCCGTAACAATCCCACGAGTTCCAGCCCATCGGCGGGGTCAGCGCCCACTTCTGGAAAGGAAGTTCGCGGCCGGTCTGTGCGGCCGCGCCCACGGCCAGCATGCCGGCCAGGGTACACACGAGCATTCTTTTCATGTCAGTCGATTTCAAGTCGGTTAAAACGAATTCCTTTTTGTGCGGCGCAGGGCAGTACCGGACTTCCGTCCGCTCCCGTCCCGCGCCATGTCCTGCATCGGACACGTGCAAAAATACACAATTTCCACGGAACGCGGCGCGCGTATCGTGTTAAAAAAGACTTGGCGCGTACAAGACGACTTGTCCCCCGCGCAGGGAAGCCTGCACGTCAATCAGCCGCTGGTTGCCGCTGCCGCGGAACAAGATGTCGCGGTCGCGCAAGGCTTCCACGAAAGGGCCGTCCACCAGCACGTCGATGCACCGCAACAGACGCGCCTGCCGCCGGTCGCGCAGCAACCGTTCGAACTCGTAGCCGGTGTAGCACCAGATGTTCTTCCCCGTCTCCCTCTTCACGGCTTCCGCCAGTTCGGCGAAGCCTTCCGGCTGGAACATCGGGTCGCCGCCGGTGAACGTCACGTCCGCGAACTCGTCGGCGCGGACGACCTTCATGATTTCTTCCGTCGTCATCAAGGTGCCTGCCCCGATGTCCCACGACTGCGGGTTGTGGCATCCGGGGCAGGCGTTGGGGCATCCCGCGGCGTAGATTGCCGTGCGGAACCCCGGCCCGTCCACCGTCGTGTCCTCCACGATTTTCAGGACAGATATCATCGCCGCCTACTCCTCCCCGTGCGCCACGCGGTCGTTCAGTTCCGCCAGCTTGGCCTTGTTCCAGCGGTCGGTCGTCCCGACAAGGTAGCCGGTGATGCGTTGCAGGCGGTCGATGTGTCCGCCGCCGCACTTGGGACACGTCTTCATCTCCGGCTCGGCGTTCTCGTAGCCGCAGTCCATGCAACGGTTGCGGTTGTGGTTCACGGAGCCGTACCCCATGTCGTACCGGTCCATCATGTCCACCACGCGCATCACCGCTTCGGGGTTGTGCGTGGCGTCGCCGTCCATCTCCACGTAGAAGATGTGTCCTCCGCGCGTCAGGGCGTGGTACGGTGCCTCGACTTCCGCCTTGTGGCGTGCACTGCACTTGTAGTACACCGGCACGTGGTTGGAGTTGGTGTAATACTCGCGGTCGGTGATGCCCGGCAGGATGCCGAAACGCTCGCGGTCGCGGCGCGTGAACTTTCCCGCCAGCCCCTCGGCCGGCGTGGCCAGCACGCTGTAATTGTGCCGGTAGAGTTCCGAAAACGCGTCGGCGCGGTCGCGCATGTGCGTCACGATGCGCAGGCCGAGCCGCTGTGCCTCCTCGGACTCCCCGTGATGTTTGCCCGTGAGTGCCGTCAGGCATTCCGCCAGGCCGATGAAGCCGATGCCCAGCGTGCCCTGATTGATGACGGAAGCTATCGTGTCGTCCGGCCCCAGCCGCTCGCTCCCTGCCCATAGCACGCTCATCACCAACGGGAACTGCTTGGCGAAGGCGGTCTTCTGGAACTCCATGCGGTCGTGGAGCTGCCGCGCCGTGATTTCCAGCATGCGGTCGAGCTTGGTGAAGAAGAGGGCGACGCGTTCCTCATCATCCGCGATTCCCATGCACTCGATGGCCAAGCGCACGATGTTTATGGTCGAGAAGGAGACATTCCCCCGCCCGACGGAGGTCTTCGGGCCGAAGCGGTTCTCGAAGACGCGCGTGCGGCAACCCATGGTGGCCGTCTCGTAAAGGTAACGTTCCGGGTCGTCGGCACGCCACAGCTCGTGGCGGTTGTACGAGGCATCCAGATTGATGAAGTTCGGGAAGAAGCGTCGCGCCGTCACCTTGCAGGCATAACGGTAGAGGTCGTAGTTGCGGTCTTCCGGCAGGTAGTTCACGCCCCGCTTCTTCTTCCAGATTTGGATGGGAAAGATGGCCGTCTCGCCGTTGCCCACGCCCTCGTAGGTGCATCGCAGCATCTCGCGGATGACGCAACGCCCCTCGGGCGACGTGTCCGTGCCGTAGTTCACGGAACTGAACACCACTTGGTTTCCCCCGCGCGAATGGATGGTGTTCATGTTGTGGATGAAAGCCTCCATGGCCTGGTGCACGCGCGACACCGTCCTGTTCATCGCGTGCTGCGCGACCCGGTCGTCTCCTTCCAGTCCGTCCAAGGGTCGCGCCACGAAGTCGTCCACCACCTTATTATATATATGGGAATAGTCCGCGCCGCCGAATCCCTCCAGCACCTTGACCTCCTCGACGAAGACGGCACGCACGAAAGGAGCCAGGTAGAAGTCGAAAGCGGGGATAGCCTGTCCCCCGTGCATTTCGTTCTGCGCCGTCTCCATGGAGATGCACGCCAGCACGCTCGCCGTCTCGATGCGCTTTGCCGGGCGCGACGCGCCGTGCCCCGCCGAGAGGCCGTTCTTGAGGATGCGGTCGAGCGGGTGTTGCACGCACGTCAGGCTCTTCGTGGGGTAATAGTCCTTGTCGTGGATGTGCAGGTAATTGTGTTCCACCGCCTCGCGGGCTTCCCCGCTCAGCAGGTAGTCGTCGACGAACGGCTTGGTGGTCTCGCTCGCGAACTTCATCATCATGCCGGCGGGCGTGTCCGCGTTCATGTTGGCGTTCTCGCGCGTCACGTCGTTCCTCTTGATGTTGATGATTTCCAGGAACATGTCGCGTGTCTTGGCCTTGCGTGCGATGCTGCGTTGATTACGGTAGGCGATGTATTTCCTTGCCACGTCCTTGCGGCTGCTCTTCATCAGTTCCGTTTCCACGTCATCCTGTATCTCCTCCACCGTCATCTGCGCCCGCCCGCGGTTCGCCACGCGCCCGCAAATCAAGCGAATCAACTCTTCGTCTTCGCCCGCCTCGGTATGCGCCATCGCCTTGCGCACGGCATCCCCGATTTTCCGCGCGTCGAAATCTACGACGCGCCCGTCCCTCTTGACTACTGTCCGTATCATATCGCGTTTGTTTTTGCAGGCCGGAAGCCCCGTCCCTCCTCGTATTACAGGCCGCGCCCCGGCGAAACCCGCACGAGTCCGGCTTGCACGGCATTTCCCCGAAGGAAGCCCGGCACGTCCGGCACCTGAAGTTTAAGTCTTTCTTGTCTCGTTCCCGCCGTCGTCCACTTATCTCCGAAGTCCTTACGGCTACGCCGCAGGCAGGTCTTCTGACTTGCTCCCGTCCCATGTCCTTCCCGTTTGGCCTGAAGCGAAACAGTGGATGCGGTATATCATGAGACGCACGGAAGAGCTCACAGCAGCGGGTCTGTCGGGGATTCGCACCCCGTTCCCTTTTCACCCCGCCCGCCGGACGGCGGACAGGACACCTGCGACAAGGACAAAGATACGCCTTTTGCTCCTTTCGTGCAAGGATTCCCGACGATTTTATTCTGAAGTTTTCCGGCTTTGAGACTTACGATACAAGCAACCAGTTAGCAGGCAAGCAATTATATGAACGCGTCATGTCCGTGGAAAGGCGGAAAGTTTTCCAAAATAAAAACCGGGCGGACAAAAACGCCGAAGCGGATTTCCAAAAAGGAAAACTTCTTTGATGGCTAATGCAACATATGACCGATTGGAACATATTCCTAAATAATTCGTACCTTTGTAGTCGTGTTGGATATGGCACATGAATACGGAGCGTGGATGGCCGGGTCGCATCGAAGTCGTTCTCGCGGAGAGAAACAAGACGGGCGATGGATGCTCCCGGAACAACCGGACAAAGATTCCGCCATGAAATACGAGCAATAAGGAACTGACAAAACGATAAAATGGCCAAGAAACAAAACAAACCGGCAAAGGAAGAAACCCTTGAAACGATACTTT
>CAYXQT010000093.1:0-3107 GCA_964466445.1 uncultured Paraprevotella sp.
GTTCGTTGAAGTCGAGGGCGTATCCGAAGCCTACGTTGAACTTGCCGATGTCGAGCGTGGTACCGATTTGCCAGCCGGCTTGCACGCGGTTCCAGGCCGCATCGCCCGCTTCGTCCTCGCTGTCATCGAACACGTTCGTCTTCTCGCTCTCCTTTTCCCCTTGGTATTCTTCAGTGTACTTTTCTTGTCCCCATACGTTGACTCTCACGTAGAAGCCCGTGTAAGGCTTCAGTGCCAGCATATCGTTGATTTTGAAAGCGTAAACGAAGTTCACGGGCAAGTTCAATCCCAAGACGGTGACTTTGTCCTCCCATGAATAATCGTCATCTTTCTCGTCATTGCTCAGGCGCATGAAGTTCAAGTCAAGCCCGCTTTGGAGGAAGAAAGGCAGCGACTTGGAAAGCTTGAACGCCTGTTCGTAGCCTACGGAAAATCCGTTCTTGCTGAAGTCCTCGTCATCAAGTTCATCTCCCAAATCCCCGCCAAGGAAAGTCTTGTCATACGAGACCCGCAGGCCACTCCACGCTTCCACGTCGCCGTTGGGTGAGAAGGTACTCGCCGCATCCGCCGCATATTGCGCCGATGCGGTCAACGTGCACATGGCACATGCTAAACCCAATAAAGTTTTTTTCATCGTTTTTTGTTATTTTGGTTAGACATTATGTTACAAGTTGAAATCCATCCGCCATATATTATAGTTGCCTTCCTTTGTCCCGCGTTGGGAAAGGAAGAAGATGTTTTTGCCGTCCGGAGCCCATACGGCCGACAAGTCGTTTCCCGGGTGGTAGGTCAGTTGGGTGAATCCCGTCCCGTCCGTGCGTATCACGAACAAATCAGTGTTTATGGTCTTGTCCTTTTCGGAAAGGCTGCTCCCGGTGCATAATATCCAGCGTCCGTCGGGCGACAGCTGGGGAGTAGTGAAGCTCCTGCCGGGCTGTGTCAGAATCACCTCTTCCACTCCCGTCTTGAAGTTGACTCTCCAGATTTCGGCTTCGTGCTTGTCCGTGAAGCGGCAGCAATATACGGTATTGGGGTCGCCGGGTATCAGACAAGGGGTCATGCCGCGCGAATAGTTGGAAAACAGGTTGGTCTTACGGTTGAAGCTCCACAAGCTGAAAGAGCCGAAACCTTCTCCGCGGTGGAAAAATATGTCTTCCCCAGAAGGGGTCAGCACTCCCCCGTAGTCATTTTCTGTCCCTGTGGAAATCTGTTGGACGATGGAGCCTTGGTCTGCATTCACCAAGTAGATTCCGGTATGTCCCCCTCTCATTTCCGTAAAACAAAGCGTCTTGCCGTCGCGGCTCCAAGAAAAGTCCATCACCGCCGTCCTGAATGTGCGTTGCACGCTTACACCGCCCGCGGTAGAACTTTTTATCATGATGTTTTTCGTCCCGTTCTTTTCATTCACGTAGCCAATCTTAGTCCCGTCGGGCGACAGGGCTACCAGAGGATTCACCCACCAAGTCACCCTTGATACGTTCTGCTTCCCGAAACTGAAATTCAATATCATCTTGGAATTTCCCGTGGAAAAGGGTATGGCGACGGCATCCGACTCCTCCGTTATCTTTTCAAAGTTGACGCCGCCCTCCTCCGGGACGGATATGACGCTGTAATTCACCCTAAGTCTTTTCGCATCCGCGTTCAAGGCCAATGCCAAAAGGAATGAAAGCATAAGACATTTTTTCATCTTGGAATAAAATTAGAATATAAATGAGTTGAATTTCGTGTTTTGACACTTAATGGTTGAACGTCATGCGCCCGATGTCGGCTTTTCCCCTCCGCGAAGTCGCAAAAACGTTTTCCAATTCCCATAACCTTTTCTTTTTCTTCGTTTTGTGAAACTTTCTCTTCGCAGGAGGAAGACTTTCCGCCGCTCCGCACTCTTTCACAGCAAGATACGTCTTCCCCACAAAGGGATTCCCTGAACTTTCTCAACATTTGCGGAACAATTTTTTTCAATTTTCCCGTCTGTAATTTTGCGACAATCACAATTTTAGATACCTTTGTACCCGTGAAGTCTTCCTCCTGCGAAGAGAAAGATTTCCCACCGCGCCGCTTCCCATCCCAATCGACCGTACATCGTTCAGCCGGAAAGTACGGATTTCCGACTCCGGGAGCGTCCTCCGTGCCGGGGGCGGCTCTTGATTTTTCCTCTTCGCGTCGGCGCGTAAGTCGGGACTTATGAGTATCTTTGCGGAAGTTCGGTCAATGGAGGGAATCGGAAGCATGGCGAAAATCACCACGGTAGTTTTTGATTTGGACGGCACGTTGCTCGACACGTTGGAAGACTTGGCGGACAGCGCGAATTACGCCCTGACGCGGTTCGGGTTCCCTCCGCGCGGCGTGGAGGAGGTGCGCCGTTTCGTGGGGAACGGGGTGCGGCGGCTGATGGAACGCGCCGTGCCCGCCGGTGTCGACGGTGCCCGCTTCGAGGCCGTGCTCGACTGCTTCAAGCGCCGTTACGTGGGGCATTGCATGGTGAAGACCGGCTTGTATCCGGGCATCGCGGAGATGTTGCGCGGACTGGAGGCGGGCGGGTACAAGACGGCCATCGTGTCGAACAAGCTGCAAGGCGGGGTGGACGCGCTTTATCGCCGTTATTTCCGGGACACGGTGCGGGTGGCGGTGGGGGAGCGTGCCGGGGTGCGCAGAAAGCCGGCGCCCGACATGGTGGAAATCGCGTTGCGGGAACTCGGTTCGGAGAAGTGCGAAGCCGTGTACGTGGGTGATTCGGAGGTGGACGTGGCCACGGCGGCGCATGCCGGACTTCCGTGCGTCTCTGTGACATGGGGCTTCCGCGGACGGGACTTTCTGGAACGGAACGGGGCAGTCCGTTTCGTGGACAGCCCCTCCGACATCCTTCCCTTGTTGGAATCCCTTTCCCTCCCGTGACTTTTCCGGCAAGAGAGGAGAAGGCGGACAGCCGCATCTTTGCGCCCTTCCGCCTTCCCGTCCGTTTTTCCCGGTCAATCATCAATCAAGTAGTCGATGGCAATCACGACGCGCACCCGCTTGACGTGGGTGCGTGTCCGGTTCTCCTTGTTGGGGAAATCCTTTCCCTCCCGTGACTTTTCCGGCAAGAGAGGAGAAGGCGGACAGCCGCATCT
>CAYXQT010000093.1:3207-4876 GCA_964466445.1 uncultured Paraprevotella sp.
TTGCGCCTTCCGCCTTTCCGTCCGTTTTCCCCGTGGTCAGTTCTCAAGCGAGTAGTCGATGGTGGTCACGACGCGTATCCGCTTGATGTAGGGCGTGTTCAGGTCGCGGTTCTCGATGGAGAACTGCCCTTGGTAGGCATGCTGTATGCCGCCCAGGCTGCTTTCCGAGTCCTTGGCGAACTTTTCGGCCGCCGCGCGCGCGTTCTTCGTGGCCTCCTCTATCATCTTCGGCTTGATGTCGTTGAGGCTCGTGTAGTCGTAGGTCACGTTGTAGCGGTAATCCCCGGAGACGATGGCTATCCCCTGTTTGAGCAGTTCGTTCTGCTCGTTGACGAGTTTCCTCACCAAGTCCACCTGTGCGGAAGTGACGGTGACGACGGTAGTCACGTTGTAGCGGTAGGGCGAGACGGCGTTGTTGTAGCGTTCGGCCTGTATGTCGATGATTTCCGGCGCGTTCACGCTGATTTCGTCCTCCTTGATGCCTTTGCCTTTGAGGAACGCGGTGATTTTCGCGTTGGATTCCTCTATCTCGTTATAGAGGGAAATCAGGTCGTTCCCCAGCACTTTGTAAGTCAGCGGCCACGTGACCTTGTCGGCTTTCACCTCCATTTCCGCCAACCCCTTGACGGTGACCACGCGGTTGCGCTCTGAAAAATCGCTGAGGCCGTTGCGAACGAACCAGCCTGCCAACGACAGTCCTACGGCCAGGATGACGGCCTCTATGCTCCAGTTCTTCATTGTGCGTTGATTTTTTTAGTGAATACTATACCGAGTACAAATATAGCGGAAATGTGGTAATCGCGGCAAGAAGAAGCACGAAAAAATGGACGCGCCGGGCTTTGTCCGCCGTAAGGTGCGTTTTGTCCTCGGTACTTCCGGGAATGCGCGGTCCGGGCTTGCGGACGGGTCGGGAGAAATCCGGGCGGGCGGTGCCTTTCCCGCTTTGGACGTTTGACGCCGGAAGTCCCTTTTTGCCGACAGAATGTAAGCGTTCCGCCCGTTCCGATGCAGGCAAAAGCTGTCTGAAAAACGCGGGAAAAGGTGGATTCCGATAAGGTTTGAATACATATATTAGCATTCCGGACTTGCTTTTTCACGTTTCCAAGGCATTTTTAAGAATTTCCTTCGGGAGAAAAATTTTCGTTTCTGCCGAGAAAACACTTTTTTCCTCCGCAGGAAATTCCATTTTTGTCCCCATTTCATCGGAAAAGGCGGCTGAGGAACGGATTCGGACGTGCGTAGGAAGCCCTTTTTTCCTCCGGATGGAAGTCCGTGCCCGTCCACGCTCGCGTGACAGAATGTCAGGCCGTTGCCGCTTCGGGCTGACGCGGCGTGCGGCGGCATGCGCACGGAACGGCGGAACGGCGGTCCGAATGGAAGCAAAAGGCGGGAATGGCTGACATGATGAATCCCGCAAGTCGCGCGAAAATCGCGTCTTTTCGTCCGTTCCCGCCGGCGGGTCGAAACGGCGCAATCTCGCGGGGGTGAGAATGACAATCCGTCAGAAGTGAAAGGACGGGAGGACACGTGGACAAAAGGCCGTGCGAATCCGGCAAATCCTGTCTTTGTGTCAGGAACCGGGATGCGCTCGGAGGGTCAGTGCCGGTCGGCGTTACCGTTTTCCGTCCGCGTGCAGAGCCTTCAGGTTTCGGACGAGCCCCTCGTATTT
>CAYXQT010000093.1:4976-8251 GCA_964466445.1 uncultured Paraprevotella sp.
TAAGGGCGCATCCGGGCGGCGGCCTCTTCGGGAATCCCGCCCCGGTTTTCGACGGTCAGGTAACTCAGGCAGCGGCGGGCATCCAGTCCGCGCCCCTCTTCCAAGGCGTGCGTGGGACAAGCCTCGACGCAACGGCGGCAAGCCCCGCAAGGGTCGGAGGGGAAAGGCGCGTCGTAAGTGTCCGCCGGCAGGTTGAGCACCAGTTCGCCGAGGAAGAACGCGCTTCCGGCTCCGGGGATGACGAGCTGGGTGTGGCGGCCCGTCCGCCCCAGTCCGCACCGCCATGCCCAGTAACGTTCCAGTACCGGTGCCGTGTCGCAAAAGGCGTGGCCTTGCAGGATTCCTTCCGGCATGGCGCGCCGCAGGGCCGCGAGCAAGCCGTCCAGTTTCCGCCGCACCACGTCGTGATAGTCTTGCCCGTAGGCATACCAGGCGATTTGCAGTTTGCCGTCAGGGACGGGCGCGGACGGGAGATAGTTCAGGGCCACGCTGACCACCGTCCGGCAACCTTCCACGAGGAGGCGCGGGTCGAGGCGTTCCGACACGTGTTCCGCCATGTAAGCCATGCCCGCTTGCCGTCCCTCGGCGAGCCAACGTCTGAAGAACGCGGCGTGCGGAGGGGCGACAGGCCCGGCGGGGGCAAGTCCGCAGGCGGAAAAGCCGAGGCGCGCGGCCTCGGCTTTCACTTGTGCGGCGTGAAGCACGCTTTCCGTGCCGACTTCGTCCGACGCGGGCCGCGCATGGGCGGAGACCGAGCGAGTATGGCTTTTTGGGGCGCCCTTGCACCGTGTTTGACCCTGTCCGCTGCGGCTCGCGCATGGGCAAAGCTCAAGCGGTCTTGGATTTTTCAGCGGCTCTGCACCGCGTTCGGCTTCCGTCGTCGTCATTCGATGGTCTTGAAGGCGAACCCGCGGTCTTGCAGCCATTGCAGGGCTTCGGGCAGAGCCGTCCGCAATTTGCCGATGCTTTTCAGGGAGTCGTGGAAAGAGATGATGGAGCCGTCGCGGGCGTAGCGTTTCACGTTGTTCACCACGTCTTCCGCCGTCACCCTCTTGCTGTAGTCGCGCGTGACGACATCCCACATGACGATGCGGTAACGCCTGCGCAACCGTCTGAACAGCCGCAGCCGCATCCGTCCGTGGGGCGGCCTGAAGAGGTCGGTGTGCAACAGGCGGCCGGCCTTGTCGGCGTTCTCCATGTATTCCCCGATTGAACTGCGGAAGCCGCCGATGTGGTTGAACGTGTGGTTGCCTATGCGGTGTCCGCGCCCGACCACCATGCGGTAGATGTCGGGGTGCTTGAGCACGTTGTCTCCCACCATGAAGAAAGTGGCCTTGGCGCCGAAGCGGTCCAGCGTGTCCAGCACGAAAGGGGTGGCTTCGGGTATCGGCCCGTCGTCGAAAGTCAGGTAGACGGCTTTCTCCTTGCCGGTCATCCGCCATGCCGCCGTCGGATACAGCCACCGGAGGAACACCGCGGATTGTTCTATGACCATTTCATGCCTCTTTCACGGTAGCGCAGGGCGTAGTCGTTCACTTCCCTGAGGCAGTCATCCGCCTTCTTCTTGTCTACGGCGTTCCACGTCTCGGCGACTTTGTGCAGTATGTATATCTGCGTCAGGCAATCCCTTGACGCCTGCTCTAACCTCCCATCGTTTAAGTTCAGGTACCATTCCAAGTATTCCCTTGCGTTCCGCCCCACGGCATCGAGCAGTTTTCCGGCTTCCTCCTTGTGTCCCAGTGCCGACCAGACATTGGCCATGTCGATTGAATGGCCGTAAAGAGCCTCGTGCGGGACGATACTGCCCGGTATTTCTCTTTCTGCCCGTTGCAGCACTTTCAAGGCCTTGTCCTTTTTTCCTTCCTTCAACAGCTGTTGAGCCAGCTGGGCGAAGAGGTGGCGGTGCGTGTAGCACATGCGCATCACGGTCTCGTCGAGGTAGATGTCCGGGTTCTCCTTCAGTCCGCCGTACTTGAACTTGTTCATCATGTTGTCGTACATCCTCTCGCTGTCGATGGTGCGTCCGCTCCGCTCGGTGTTGAAAGGCGTGATGCGGTAGGCGAGTCCTTCCTGCACGAAGTTGGCGCCCAGATGCCCGTAGTTGTCGGAACCCACCGTCGTGGATATGTAGAGCGGGCGTACCCAGTTGGCCTGCGAGATCATTTCGAGCATCATTATTTCGGCCTTGTGCACGACGCGTTTGCCTTTGAGCGAGATGTGCATCACGTCGGGGATGGAGTCGGCGGCAATCATCATGCCGGAGCGGCGCACCGCTTCCTTGTCCACCGTCACCACGAGGCTGTCGGTGGGGAAGATCTGGATTTCAGGGTCGTCGCTCAGCACCCAGCGCTGGATGACGTTCTTCAACTCGTACGGGTTGTCGCCCAACGTCTCTTTCAGGAGTTCCACGCTGTCTTTGTAAAAGTTGATGACTTGCTCCAAGTGTTCGGGCCGTACGGGTACGGCCTCGCGGGTGCCCGTGACGTATTGCAGTCGCGTCCAGCTGATGGGCAGCGACGGGGAGTCGTAGGCGGGGCGGCGCATCTGGTCGATGTACCAGTCGGTCTGCAGGTAGCTCAGGTTGCACACCCGCGCGTCCGTGCGCACGCCTTCCGCTTCCTGGTTGTACCACAGCGGGAAAGTGTCGTTGTCGCCGTTGGTGAAGATTACCGGGTTGCCCCCCACGTCCATGGAGTTCAGGTAGTTCTGCCCGAAGTCGCGGCAGGTGTACCGTCCGCTGCGGTCATGGTCGTCCCATGTCTGTCCCGCCATTTGCACGGGGACGAGCAAGGCGGTCAGGCTGATTAGGGAGGCTGCCGTTTCCGGCACTTTCAGCCTCCTCAGCCCGTCCACGATGGCGGCCGCGCCCATGCCGATCCAGATGGCGAAGGCATAGAACGAGCCGGCGTAGGCGTAGTCGCGCTCGCGCGGCTGCAACGGTGTCTGGTTGAGGTAGACGACGATGGCGATGCCGGTCATGAAGAACAGGAAGAAGACTACCCAGAACTGGCGCACGCCCTCCCGGTTCTTCCTGATTTGCCAGAAGATGCCGAGGATGCCCAACAGCAGGGGCAGGCAGTAGAACACGTTGTGCCCCTTGTTCTCTTTCAGTTCGGTCGGCAGTTTGCTTTGGTCGCCTAAGCGGGCGTTGTCGAAGAACGGGATGCCGGTGAGCCAGTTGCCGTGTTCCGGCTCCCCGTTGCCCTGCATGTCGTTCTGGCGTCCGGCGAAGTTCCACAGGAAGTAACGCCAGTACATGAAGTTGAGCTGGTAGC
>CAYXQT010000094.1:0-8229 GCA_964466445.1 uncultured Paraprevotella sp.
GAAACGTGAGTTCCTCAAACATTTTCTATATTTTGCACTTGCCAGTTGATTCTGCACTTGTGCGCCTGAAAATCGCCAAAAACTAAATTTTAGTCCGGCGGACGTGAATATGTGCGAAGATTTTTGTATCTTCGTGCGCTTGAACCGTTCAATGAAAATATTAAAAACAATAATCGTTTAAAATGGCAACATTACAGAAAATCAGAGCCAAAGGGCCTTTGTTGGTCATCGTAATCGGTCTGGCTCTTTTTGCATTCATCGCCGAGGAAGCCATGCGCTCCATCCAGTCCGCCTCCAACGAAAGCAGGCAGCAGGTCGGCGAAATCTACGGGGAGCGGATTTCAGTACATGAATTCCAGAACTTAGCGGACGAATATGCGGAAGTGGTGAAGTTCACCAACGGCAACAGCACGCTCAACGACCAACAACTCACTCAGGTGCGCGATTATGTCTGGAACACATACGTCAACAACAAAATCATCGAGCACGAAGCCGAAAAACTGGGACTGACGGTTACCGACGCGGAAATACAATCCTTCATTTCGGAAGGCAACAGCCCCATACTGGCGCAGACCCCGTTCCGCAACGAACAGACCGGACGTTTTGACGCCAATGTCCTGAAGAAGTTCCTGACCGACTACGAGGGCATGAAAGCCAAAAGCGGACAGATTCCGCCCGAATACATGGAATACTACGACAGCCTGTACAAATTCTGGATGTTCATCGAAAAGACGCTCCGCCAGCAAATCCTCGCACAAAAATATCAAGCGTTGCTGGGCAAGGCGATGTTGGGCAACAAAATCACGTACAAAGCCGCATTCGAGGCTCGTACAAACGAAAGCGATGTCGTCATGGTCGCCCTGCCTTATTCCGTCGTCAACGACAAAGACGTCAAAGTGGAAGAAAGCGACCTGAAAGCCAAATATGACGAATTGAAAGAAAGGTTCAAGCAACCGGCCGAGAGCCGCGACATCAAATTTATTGACGTGCAAGTCAGAGCCAGTGCCGCGGACAAGGCCGCGTTGGACAAGGTGATGGCAGAGACCTCCAACGCGCTCGCCGAGGGTGGCGACATTGCCAAGATTGTCCGTGAAAGCGGTTCCACCATCAATTACAGCCCGATACCGGTCAGCAAGGACGTGTTCCCGATGGACATAGCCTCGCAGTTGGATTCCATGACGGCGGGGCAGACGAAAGCTCCCTACTATTATGCCGGAGACAACACGATGAACATCATCAAGGTGTTCAACAAGGTTTCCGCGCCGGATTCCATCCAGCTTCGTCAGATACAAGTGGCGGGAGCCGACTTGAATTCCGTTCAAAAGACAGCCGACAGCATCATGACGGCACTGCGCAACGGTACGGTTTTCGATTCCATCGCCAGAAAATACAACCAGACCGGCGAAAAGACGTGGATTACTTCACGCAACTATGAAGGCGCGCCTTTGGACGGCGACAACCTGAAATTCATCAAGACCGTCACCGGCATGCCGGTGAACGCCACCGAGAAAATTGATTTCGCCCAGGGATGCATCATCGCACAAGTGACAGACCGACGTGCCATGATTGACAAATACGACGTGGCCGTAGTCAAATGCCCGATTGAGTTCAGCAAGGAAACTTACGCAAAGGCTTATAACGACTTCAGCCGCTTCATCGCGTCCAATCCTACCCAAAAGGACATCGAAGCCAAAGCGTTGAAGAACGGTTACAACTTGCAGGAACGCAAAGACCTGTTCAGCAACGAACATTACGTGGGAGGAATAAGCAACACGCGTGAGGCCATGCGGTGGATTTTCAATGAAGACACCGAAGTCGGCAGCGTTTCCCCTCTTTACGAATGCGGCGAGAACGACCACATGCTTGTGGCCATCCTTACTGGCATACACAAGGAAGGCTACCGCACGATGGACGACTTGAAAGAATATCTCGCGCAAGAAGTCATCAAGGATAAAAAGGCTGAGATACTGAAAGAGAAGCTGTCGGGGGCGAAGAGCGTCGCAGATGCCATGAAGGTGCAAGGCTCCGTAAGCGACACGATAAAACACGTGACGTTCAGCGCCTCCGCTTTCGTGATTAAGACCGGTTCCAGCGAACCTATGTTGAGTGCCGTGGCGGGCAAAACGGCGGCCAATCGGTTCGCAGGTCCGTTCAAAGGCAACGCGGGAGTTTACGCTTTGCAGGTTATCAGCAAGAACAAATCCGACGAAAAGTTCGACAATAAGAAAGAGGAAGCACAGCAGGAAACTCTCAGCATGCGTGCCATCAGCCGTTTTGTCAACGAGCTATATGAAAAGGCAGAAGTGAAAGACAACCGTTACATCTTCTTCTAAAAGAATAAATAAGGTACGCGCGTGCGCGAGAAAAACGAAGGGAGGCCGCTCCGGAGAAAGCACGGGGCGGCTTCTTTCTTTACCATGAAGTTTTGTCTTTTCAGAGGGAACAAGAAAAATAATTCGTTTGTATTTGAGGTTCAGTTCCTTTTGCCTACATTTAGACGGGCATAAAGCAGGAATTTTTGTAGTTAACATAAAATCAAAGTGCATGAAAAGGTTTATAAAAGTTAATTCGTGGGGGGGGGGGGGATTTTGGCGTTCCTGCTCCTCGCGGGGGCTTCGGGTAGAGCTTCCGGACAAGAAGTGAGCGATGAACTTACAAGCGATAAACTTGGAGCATCAAGTACTACGTATACGGAATTTCAGGATGTTCAAGGGACATCGGGAGCCGTATATGCAGGTAAGTCGGCTAAGGGCGGTGGCGAAATCCGATTAAGAAGCGACGGTAATGATTGTGGCATTGTAACGACGACATCGGGTGGAATCCGGGTTAAGAGTATCTCCGTGGAATGGAAGGGTACCAGCAATACCGAAGGCCGCGCGTTGGACATATACGGTAAAGATACGCCTTACTCCTCCGCAAAGGATTTGTATGGAAGCGGGGTGGCTACTACGGGTACTAAAATAGGCAGTATCGTTTATAGTACCGACACTGAATGCACGATAAACGGCAATTATGCTTATATCGGCCTTCGTTCAAGAGGCGGTACTATTTATATTGATAAGTTGACAATCACATGGGAACGGTCTGATGCAGGAGGCAAAACGCAGACCACACTGTCTTTCACGCAGGAAATCTATTACGTGAACATCGGCGAAACCGTAACCGTTAAGGCCGAGACAAATTCCACTGCTCCTGTCTCCTATACCTATACAGCCGACGAGGGTGTCATAGAAAGCGTCGATGAGACGGGAGAAGTCAAGGCTGGCACCAAGGCGGGGCGGGCGACCGTTACGGCGAACGTGGAGGCTAACGACGAATACACCGATGCGACCGCCACTTGCACGGTGAACGTGACAGACCTGGATGCATTGAAGGAAATAAAGGCCTTGGTGGCAGAAGAGGACGGGAAATACCATGTGATGTTGAATACGGCACGCGATTCACACCTGAATTCGGCGAGGGTCGTCGTGTTTGAAGGAAAGGTTGTTACGGAAAAACTTGACACGTGCGGATGGTATGTCGATGAGGAGAAAGGTACTATACAAAGCATTATCGACAGCCAATATGTGGCTAAAGGCAATGGCAGTACCGATTTGAAACTGCAACCCGGCAGTTTTGCATGGAATCATGTTGATGGAACGTGGTGGTTGGATGAGGAGCAAACAAGGGCGATAGGGTACAATAGTCAAAGCGAATGGTTCGGGCTTTATCTGAAAGGTTATCCCAAAGTGCACGTCATGCCAATAGCCAAAGGACACCGCCGGTACGTGACTTCCGGCAATTGGGGTACCGTCTGCCTGTCTTACGCCGTGGAGGCCGGGGGCTTGTCCGGCGCGGACTTCTTCAGCATCGCCGGGAAAGTAATGGAAGGCGATAAGCCGAAATCCTTGGTGTTGAATCCGGTAACCACCGGTCTCGAAGCCGGAGTGCCTTACATCTTCAGTGCCACTTCCGACACGCTGGTGGCCGTGTACAGCGGGGAAGCCGTCGGCAGTGAAGTCAACGACGGGGCGAACGGCCTGACAGGTTCATTCAAGGGAATGAATGTGCCCGTAGGCAAGTACGTGATTTATAACAATCAAGTGCAGAAGTGCGGCACGGGTTGCACCATCCCCGCTAATTGTGCCTATATAGATTTGGATGGTGTCAGTCCGTACACCGAGACAATATCCGCGAACCAGCGCGTGATAGCCCTTGACGACGGCGGGATGACCCGCATCGAGGGGACGAAGGCTGACGGCGGCGCAGTGGACGTTTACACGATAGACGGCGTGGAGGTGCGTCGGCAAGTAGACGTTTCGACGGCCACGCTCGGTCTTCCGCAGGGAGTCTATGTCGTAAACGGCAAGAAAGTGGTAGTGAAATAACAATTTAACGGACAAGACCATGGAAAAGAAGAAATATATGAGACCGGTCTGCGAAGTGACAGAATTTGAAATCCGGGATTCGCTGTTGGTAGAATCGGACAGAAGTCTGGATATCGTCGACAGCGAGAAAAACGGCATAAAGGGTTGCGCGAACCTCGACGGGGGCTTCATCGACATCTGGGGGAACGAGCAGTGACATAATAATAATGTACGCGTGCGCACGCGAGGTGGAAAATCAAGGCCGCTCCGGACTTTCTCCGGGGCGGCCTTTTCCCAATCCGGCGGAAAAGGACTATCTTTGCGGAAACGAAACGGACGGCATGAAGGACGACACACTCGGTAAGTTGAAGATATTGGCGGAATCGGCCAAGTATGATGTGTCCTGCTCCTCGAGCGGCACGGTGCGGCGCAACGCGGGAGGCGGAGTGGGGAATGCCGTGGGCGGTGTCGGCATCTGCCACAGTTTCGCGGAGGACGGGCGTTGCATTTCCCTGCTGAAGGTCATGCTGACGAATTACTGCGTCTACGATTGCGCCTATTGCATCAACCGCCGCAGCAACGACATCCCCCGCGCCACGCTGTCCGTGTCAGAACTGGTGGACTTGACGATGGAGTTCTACAAAAGGAACTACATCGAGGGCTTGTTTCTGAGTTCCGGCGTGGTGAGGAACCCCGACTACACGATGGAGCGTCTGGTACGGGTGGCGAAAGACCTGCGGGAGAAGCACCGCTTCAACGGATACATCCACTTGAAGAGCATCCCGGACAGTAGCCGCGAACTGGTGGACAAGGCGGGTCTGTATGCAGACCGCATGAGCGTGAACATAGAGATACCCGACGAAGCGTCGCTCAAGATGCTGGCTCCGGAGAAAGACCACGGGAGCGTCTACCGCCCGATGAGGTATATTCAGCAAGGCGCGTTAGAGAGTGCGGAAGAACGGAAGAAGCACCGGCACGCCCCGCGTTTCGTCCCGGCGGGGCAGAGCACGCAGATGATTGTGGGGGCGACGGGGGAGTCCGACAGGGACATCCTGCTCCTCTCGTCCGCGTTGTACGGACGGCCGACCATGCGCCGCGTGTATTATTCCGGTTACGTGGCGGTGAACACGCACGACCCGCGCCTTCCGGCCCTGAAACAGCCGCCGTTGGTAAGGGAAAACCGTTTGTATCAAGCGGATTGGTTGATGAGGTTCTACCGGTTCAATGTGGAGGAGATAGTGGATGAGGCGCATCCCGACTTGGATTTGGAGGTAGACCCGAAGCTGGCGTGGGCACTCCGGCATCCCGAACAGTTTCCCGTGGATGTGAACCGCGCGGAATATGAACGGATTTTGCGGGTGCCGGGCATCGGGGTGAAGTCGGCCCGCCTGATTGTGTGTTCGCGCCGTTTCGGGCGTTTGACGAGCCGCGATTTGGAAAAAATGGGTTGCGTGATGAAGCGTGCCCGGTATTTCATGACCTGCGGGGAACTGGAAGCCAAGGGAGTGAACGAGCTGTATCCCGAAAGGGTTCGTTCCCTGTTGGCGCAGCCGAAAGGACGGAAGAGGCCGGACGACGGGCAGTTGGTGTTGCCGTTCAAGGAAGAGGCCGTATGAACAGCGGCATGGCGGGGGACAGCGTGTTCGTGTACGACCGCACATGGGACGGTTTGCTGACGGCGGTCTTCGACGCATTCAGCCGCCGCGAGTTCCCCGTGGCGGTTATCGGGGAAAGGGACACGCCGCCTCTCTTCGCGACCGTGCACCGCGTGGCGACGGACGAGGGGAAAGCCGGGAGGGTGTTCCGGGCATTGCGGCGAAAGCTGTCGGAGGACGCGCTGGCTTGCCTGACGACCAGCCTTTTCTCCGAACTCCCGGACTTGGATCTGCCCTTGTTCCGGTATGTATGCAAGGCCGTGAAGGCCGGGCGGAGCATCGAAACGAACTTCGCTGACCCGGACGTGCTTTTCGTGACGAACACATACCGCAAGGTGCGCCATGAGCGTCTGCGCATGATGCAATTCGTGCGTTTCCAGAAGACTGCCGACGGGACTTACTTCTCCATGATAGCACCGGACTATGACGTGCTGCCCTTAATTGTCCCGCATTTCAGCGACCGTTTTTCGGAAGAACGCTGGCTGATTTACGACCGGCGGCGCAAATACGGCTACTATTATGCCGGGCACAAGTCCGTGCGTGTTACTTTTGAGGATGGAGCCGGGATTTTCCGGCTTCCGGACGGGCGTTTGGGCGAAACGATGCGGGACGGGGATGAGATGTGGTATCAGGAGATGTGGCGGACGTATTTCAAGGCCATTTGCATCAGGGAACGCTTGAATCCCCGCAAGCACCGGAAAGACATGCCGGAGCGCTATTGGAAGTATCTGACCGAGAAACAGGCGGGGGAGGAACAAGGGAAACGGGAAGGCGAAGCCGTGAAGAGCGTGGAACAAGGGGAAACCCCGGACGGGAAAGCGGATGGGAAGGATTGCCATTGATGAGCGATATACGGAGAGGATGTCCCGCAAGTTCAAGGGACGCACGGGATTCTTCCGCAGTCGTTCCCCTCCCGTATCGCGTACGATGATGCGGGGTTAGGTGACCGCGCATCTTGGCGTGGAGGATAGGACTTTTTCGTGCGAATTTGAGGGCGTTGCCTGACAGGTCATCCGAACTCGCGTAGGCTTTGGTCTGTTTTGCAACCTCACTTCTGACCTTGAACCTTGTATCAAGTTTCCGTACGTGGGTGCCAAGCTGTCGCCGACACCGTTGCCAAGAACTATGCGCTTCCCGCTGTCAGGGCACGTTCGGTACTTGCACCCGTCAGATTCTGTCCATGTCGGGCGGACAAAAACAAGGCGGCCGTTCCAGAGATGTCCGGAACGGCTGTCCTCGTAGTATTTGTTTTCTACAGATTCGCCTTTTGCGCTTTCAGCGTGGCTCTCCCGTTTGAAAGGATGTAAACGCCCCGGCTCAATCCGTCGATGCTGACGGAGGAGGCGTGGCCGACCTGTTTCAGCATGCGGCCTTGCAGGTCGTAGACGGCGATGTCGTCAGGTTCCGCGAAGTAGAATGTGTCACCTACGCGCCGGGCGGACAAAGTCTTCGCACTGCGTACATTGTCGCCTCCCGTAACGTTGTATGCGGCAAGGGACGTGGAGAGGGCGGCGATGTCGGCCGTAAGGAGAGCCTTGGTCGTTCCGTTGACGTCCGCGCCGGTCACCAGCGCGGACGTTTCATTGCCCGTGGCTGTGCCGTCGGAGCAAGCGTAGTCCAGCATGCCGGTGATTGTCTTCACATTGTCCTGGTCGTGGATGACGTAGCCATAGAGGGAAACCACTCCGTCCGCTACCGTCATGGCCGAGAAATTCTCATTGAAGTGCACCTCGTCGCCGTTGCCTTCGTCAAGGCCGCTTTGAGCCGTCCATTGCACGTCCAATGTGTTCTTGTCCAAGGCCGTGACAAACAAATCGCATCCGCCGGCGTGAATCAGGCTGTTGTCGAACGGCAACATCTGGAAGAAAGTCCCTCCGACGTAGAGCCGCTCCCCTTGGATTTCCATTTTCCCGATGTCGTTGTAAGATGCCAGCTTGTCGTGTGCGTCCGCATGGAACACCTTCGTGGCCGCCTCTCCGGACTTGACGGAAGAAACGATGAAGGCGTGTTCTCTCATTCCCGTGGTGTTGTCATACGCCAAAGTGATGTCTTCGCTTCTGTCCGGGTAGTCAAGCGAGAGCGTACCGTAAGCTATGGCGCACAGATAAATGTCGCCGCCCTCCGCCGCGAAATTGATGCTTTCCACTCCCATCTGGTCGCTTCCCAACTGGGTCTTGGCGCAGATTCGCGCCACGGACGCGGCACCGTCCAGCGTGGAAGCGTCCATT
>CAYXQT010000095.1:0-8220 GCA_964466445.1 uncultured Paraprevotella sp.
TCCGTACACGCCGCATGGCGTAAACGACGACGGGGGTTATATGGCATTCTGAAAGGGAACAAGGCAGGAAAACCGTCGGCGGAGAAAACGGACGGCGCGAGTTAACTCTCCGCCGACCGTTTTCCGATTTTTTGAAACTATCAAGGGCAATCAAGGATTTGAGCCACCGACCGTTCCGCCATGATTCTTCCGAGCCGAAGTCAATCCATCCCGTTCCGTTCATGGAATCGTCCGATGCGGGACAGTCGTCCGGAACAAGGCTCATCCGACATCCGGGTGACACGAAACCTCATCTCGACGAGTTTTCAAAATCATCTTTCGCACTTTTCCCTAACGCAACAGGAGAAAGGCGACAAGATTGAATGACATCTTTCAGCCGTGCGTCGCGATTAAGGGACGGTTAAGCTGAAAAACTCCGCTTGAATACGCGGCAAACGGGGGCTTTCATGCTTCTTGCGGAAAGAAATTTTATGCCACGCGGAAACATCCCGTCTCCTGCACTCTTCGCGCCCCGCCCTCACTCATCTATGATTTCAAAACGCGCCGTCATGGAATAATGGTTCTTGATGGTGCGGAAACTGTCGAAAGAAGTTGCGGCGGAAGAGCTTACGTTGCTTTGCGCCGCGAAGACGGGCGAAAAGCCGTTGCTCCCGCTCTCGACGATGCGCACCACGCCCCCGAGTTTCTTGCCCAACGCTTCGACGAGATAAGCGGCTTTCGCCTGAGCTGCCTTCAAGGCGGCTATCTTCCCTTTGCGGTGGTAGACCGTGATGTCCTTGTTCTTCAGCTCGCCGACGCGCATCGCATGGATGCCTTTGGTATCCACGTTCCGGACGATGCCGTCAATCTGCTTGAAGTCGGTCAGCGTGAGGTCGAACTGCTTGGAGACAAGGAACTCCCGTCCGCTCTCTCGCCAATAGTCACCCACTTCCTGCGTGCGCACCGCCTCGTCCGGAATGCCGATTTGCCGGAGCGTCGCCCGCAATCCTTCCTCAATCCGGGTCAGAGGGACTTTCGTGCGGTAATCTTCCTCTTTGGACTTCCCGTCAAATTCTTCGGCGAAGTATTCCCTGATTTCTATGATGTAGTGAATCTCGTCGGGTTCTATTTCCATCTCGGAAGTGCCGGTCACTTCGATGTAACGCCCGTCGTCCGTTTCCGTTTGAGCCTGCACCGGATTCCAACCCCAAACGGCAAGGAGTGGCATCAACAAAAGTCCTGTCTTCATACGCTTTCTCATCTTACACCTTGTATATTCTTCCGTTTTTATCTTCTTTGCCGCTTTCCTTGTTTACACCTTATTATATATGTGTGCCTTTCCTCGGATTTCGCGGTTTGACATATGCGTCGGCATTCCGTTTCTCACGAAAAGACGAGTTCCGCCACTCCCTCGCGGATATTGTTCCTCTGCCAGTCGTCGGACTTGAACTTCCCCGTCCGTACCCACGGCTGGCCGAGGTCTATTTTCACCTTGCCGTGCGCCTTGTCATCCTCTTAAAGAGTCAACCAGCAAGCGCAAGTCCATTTTTGCGAAATTACGAATAATGTTTGTAAAACGCCTCCTTGGGTGTATTAAAAAAGTTGAGTTTCCCCCTTGGTCTGGCGTTTGTCTTGGCCTGTTGCCACCAACCCCATGAAACATTTCTTCATCCGTCCTTTTTATCTACAATAAATAAGGGGTTTTACCTTCACATACAAAATCTTTTTGTACTTTTGTGTGGCATACTTTTTCGACGGTTGAAAAAATGAACTGCATAGGGATTATTCCGGCGCGATATGCTTCCACGAGATTTCCGGGCAAGCCGCTGGCCACGCTCGGTGGCAAACCCGTCGTCCAACGGGTGTACGAGCAGGCGGTCGGCGCGGTGGACGATGTCGTCGTGGCCACCGACGACGAGCGGATTGTCAAGGCCGTGGAGGCTTTCGGCGGGAAGGCCGTCATGACCCGTGCGGACTGCAAGAGCGGCACCGACCGTTGCCATGAAGCCTACGTCTTGCAGGGCAAGCCTTATGACGTGGTCATCAATATCCAGGGCGACGAGCCTTTCATCCAATCGCGACAATTGGAGACCGTAAAGGCTTGCTTTGAAGATTCGCAGACACAAATCGCCACGCTGGCGAGGCCTTTCACGGCGACCGACGGATGGGCGGCCTTGGAAAACGTCAACTCGCCCAAGGTAGTGGTGAACCGCCGGATGCAGGCACTCTATTTCAGCCGTTCCGTCATTCCTTTCCTGCGCGGCAGGGACAAGGCGGAGTGGTTAGAAAGGCATGTCTACTACAAGCACGTGGGCTTGTACGCCTACAAGTCCGAAGTGCTGGAAGAAATCTCTTCGTTGCCGCAATCGCCGTTGGAACTGGCCGAATCGCTGGAACAACTGCGGTGGATAGAGAACGGCTACACCATCAAGGTGGGCATCAGCGAAACGGAGACTATCGGCATCGACACGCCCGAAGACCTCGAAGCGGCCGAGGCTTTCTTGAAAGAGAGAATCAAACGTTAACACACCCTGAAAACAGACGATACGGAAATGGGATTGAGACACAAACTCTTCGGCGTGGTCTTGCTATGGACTGCGGTGCAAGGCTACGCCCAAGAAATCAAGATAGGAAATTACACTTTCAAGGACGGTGCGGAATATCAGGGGGAGCTGTTCAAGGGAAAACCTTACGGCAAGGGCATCACCCTTTTCAAGAACGGCGACTCTTACGAAGGCGAATACGTGAAAGGCAAACGTCAGGGGTACGGAGTGTATAAATTCCCCGACGGGGAAAAGTACGAGGGCGAATGGTTTCAGGATCAGCAGCACGGTCACGGCACATATTATTTCATGAACAACAACCGGTACGACGGTCTGTGGTTTCGCGACTTCCAACAGGGAGAGGGCACCATGTACTATTACAACGGGGACGTGTACAAGGGCAACTGGGAAGCCGACAAGCGCGAGGGCTACGGCGAGTACAAGTATGCCAACGGGGCGTTCTACCGCGGGGAATGGAGCAAAGACCAAAAGAACGGCAAGGGCATCTTCGACTGGAACGACGGGTCGTGGTACGACGGCATGTGGAAAGACAACCAACGCAACGGAAAAGGCACGTTCAATTATGCCGACGGGGACAAGTACACCGGAGAATGGGTGGACGACGTACAGCACGGGAAAGGGGTGTACAAGTTCCACAACGGCGACCAGTACGAGGGTGATTACGTGCAAGGCGAACGCACCGGCGAAGGCATCTTCACTTTCGCCAACGGCAATAAATATATAGGACAATTCAAGAACGGAGCACAGGACGGGCAGGGTACGTTCACGTGGCGCAACGGTGCCTCTTACGTCGGCACGTGGAAAGCCAACAAACGCGACGGGCAAGGAAAATACGTGTGGGAGAACGGCGACACCTACGAGGGATATTGGAAGAACGGACAAATGGACGGGGAGGGAATCTTGCGCATGAAGGACGGCTCGAAGTTCAAAGGAACGTTCAAGGACGGCGAGAAGAACGGCTTCGGAATAATGGAGGATGAGAACGGGATGCGCTTCGAGGGGAACTTCAAGGACAACGAGATGGACGGCCCTTTCGTCAGAAAAGACCGGGACGGAAACCTCGTCGAGAAAGGAGAATACAGCCACGGCGTCAAAATCAAGTAGAAAGAACGTCAACAAGTGCTGTATCCTGATCGGGAAAGTCGGAATACAGGCATAACATCAAAGGATAAAAACCCATGGACTTGGATTTTCTGACCGAAGAAGTCAAGAAGCTGGCAAGGCAAACCGGTGAGTTCCTGAAAAAAGAACGGCTCGTCTTCGACAGCGACCGCGTGGAACAGAAGGCGGCGCACGACTACGTGTCTTACGTGGACAAGGAATCGGAGAAACGCATCGTGGAGCGGTTGCACGGACTGTTGCCCGAATCAGGCTTCATAGCCGAAGAAGGAACGGGTTCGCCGGAAGGACAGGAATATTGTTGGGTGGTGGATCCCTTGGACGGGACGAACAACTACATCCACGACAGTGCGCCGTATTGCGTCAGCATCGCTTTGCGCAATCGCAAGGAGATACTGTTGGGCGTGGTGTACGAATGTTGCCGCGAAGAACTTTTTTGGGCAAACAAGGAAAGCAAAGCCTTCCTCAACGGCAAGGAGATACATGTCAGCGACCGGGACGTACTCGACCAATCCTTCATCTTTCCGGAACTTCCCTACGAGGCGGAACGCTACGGCACTTTCATCTTTCCGCTCCTACACGACTTGTACGGACGTGTGAGCGGCATACGTATGCTGGGCTCCGCCGCCGCGGAGATATGCTACGTGGCGGCGGGACGCTTCGAAGCCTTCATCGAAGCTTTTCTGGGATTGTGGGATGTCGCCGCGGCATACCTCATCCTGAAACAGGCGGGCGGACGGATGACCGACTTCGGCGGAAACCCAAAAGGACCGAACCCCGAAGAAGTGCTGGCCACGAACGGAAAGGTGCACGAGGAAATCCTGAATGTAATCCGCAGGCATAAAAAACTGCTGGCAAATGGGTGAGAAGTCCGGACAAACGCCTATATTTGCACAAAAGGAACAATAAACCCCTGACATTATGATTATCGACGATTTGACGCACTTGGAAGATTACGTCCGCATCATCCCGACGCTGGGGACGGTCATCGAATTCTTGAACGACCACGACTTGTCGGTTCTGCCGGACGGGCACATCGACTTGGATGCCGCCGGACACTACGTGAACCTTCAGACTATCGCCGCGAAGACTTCGGCACAGGCCGTTCTCGAATCGCACAGGAAAATGATTGACATACAAGTGCCTCTCACAGGCGATGAAGTCATGGGATATTCCTCTCGGGCGGATTTGACACCCGCGCCTTACGATGAGGCGAAAGACATCTCGTTCCATCCCGGCCATCCCGCAAGTTTCGTCACCGTGAAGAAAGGCATGTTCGCCATCTTCTTCCCGCAGGACGGACACGCGCCGGGCATAACGCCGACGGCCTTGAAGAAAGCCATCTTCAAAATACCTGTACCGGACAAATGACAACAACACCCTAATCCTATTCCCCTTATGGCAAAATCAACGACAAAATCAACCCCCAAGACTTTGGATCTTATCAAAAACGACCCTTGGCTGAAAGATTATGAAGCGGCCATCGAGGGACGCCACCGGCATGCGCAGGACAAAATCGCCGAGCTCACACGAAACGGAAAGTGTACCTTGTCGGACTTCGCTTCGGGATACTTGTACTTCGGACTGCACCGCACGGCTACCGGATGGGTGTTCCGCGAATGGGCACCGCACGCCACCGAGATTTACCTGATTGGCGACTTCAACCATTGGGAGGAAACGCCGAGATACCGGTTGAAAAGGGTCAGGGACACCGGGAACTGGGAAATCAAGTTGCGCGGCGACGCCCTCAAACACGGAGACCTCTACAAACTGAAGATACACTGGGAGGGAGGTTGCGGCGAGCGGATTCCGGCATGGTGCCGCCGGGTGGTGCAGGACGAGCGGACGAAAATCTTCAGCGCTCAGGTGTGGATGCCCGAGCGGGCGTACGTGTGGAAGAAGAGGACGTTCCGCCCGAACACGTCGCCCCTGCTGATTTATGAGTGCCACATCGGCATGGCGCAGGAGGCGGAAAGGGTGGGGACTTACGACGAGTTCCGCGAGAAGGTGCTGCCCCGCGTCGCGGCCGACGGTTACAACTGCATACAGGTGATGGCCATACAGGAGCATCCTTATTACGGGAGTTTCGGCTACCACGTGTCAAGCTTCTTCGCCGCCTCCAGCCGCTTCGGCACGCCGGAGGAGCTGAAGCGGCTCGTCGACGAGGCACACGGGATGGGCATCGCGGTGATAATGGACATCGTGCACTCGCACGCGGTGAAGAACGAGACGGAGGGCTTGGGCAACTTCGCGGGCGACCCGTGCCAGTACTTCCATGCAGGCGGACGGCGGGAACATCCGGCTTGGGACAGCCTGTGCTTCGACTACGGGAAAAACGAGGTGCTGCACTTCCTGCTGTCCAACTGCAAGTTCTGGTTGGACGAGTACCATTTCGACGGCTTCCGCTTCGACGGCGTCACGTCCATGCTCTATTACAGCCACGGGTTAGGCGAGTCGTTCTGCGATTACGGGGACTACTTCAACGGTCATGAGGACGACGACGCCATCTGCTACCTGACGCTGGCCAACGCGCTGATACACGAAGTGAACCCGAAGGCGGTCACCATAGCGGAGGAGGTGAGCGGGATGCCGGGGTTAGCGGCCCCGTTCAGGAGCGGCGGTTACGGCTTCGACTACCGCATGGCCATGAACATCCCGGACTACTGGATAAAGACCATCAAGGAGAAAGAGGACAAGGACTGGAAGCCGAGCAGCATGTTCTGGGAGGTGACGAACCGGCGTGCGGACGAGAAGACCATCTCCTACTGCGAGAGCCACGACCAGGCTCTCGTGGGCGACAAGACCATCATCTTCCGCCTCGTGGACGCGGATATGTACTGGCACTTCAAGAAGGGGGACGAGAACTACGCGGTGGAGCGCGGCATGGCTCTGCACAAGATGATCCGTCTGCTCACGGCTTCCACCATCAACGGGGGTTATCTGAACTTCATGGGCAACGAGTTCGGGCATCCGGAGTGGATTGACTTCCCGCGCGAGGGGAATGGGTGGAGCTACAAGTATGCGCGCCGGCAATGGGACCTCGTGGACAACAAGGATTTGTGCTACCATTACTTGGGCGACTTCGACAAGGCGATGCTCGGCATCATCGGCAAGGAGAAGAACATCCAGAAGTCGCCCGTCACGGAGATCTGGCACAACGACGGCGACCAGGTGCTGGCTTACAGCCGCAACGACCTTGTGTTCGTGTTCAACTTCAACTACGAGCGTTCGTACACGGACTACGGGTTCATGGTGGCGCAAGGGGCATACGACGTGATACTGAACACGGATGCCACGGAGTTCGGGGGACACGGGCTGAACGACGACAGCGTGCGCCACTTGACCAACTTCGACCCGTTGCTGGCACGCGAGGGGAAAGGATGGCTCAAACTCTACCTTCCGGCACGTTCCGCCATGGCACTCCGCCGGGCACGCGAGAAAGGGACGGCCGAAGACGAGAAGGAGCAGGAACGGACTGGAAACGGGGAAGGGGATGTACAGGCCGGCTCATAAGGGGAGGCCCGCGCGCATGATTTCGTGGGTGTGCGGTTTCCTTTTCGCCTTGTTCTCGTTGCTCTACCTGTTCATGGCGCAGGGGGACTTGCTGGCTACCGCGCAGCACCTGCTGTCGAAAGGGCAGACCGCCTATTCGCCGGCGTGGGGGGCGGTGGTCATTACCTTCCTGCTGTTGCTGTTGCAGGGAGCCTGGCGGCGGATAATCGTATATCCCTTGCGTTTCCATGCGCTCTACTATTTCCCGTCGTGCGTCGTGCTGGGAGTGCTTACGTCCATCGTTCCCAAGACGGGATGGGACGTGCAGTTGTCCACCAACTGGACATGGCTCGCGGTCTGCGTCTTCCTCGATGTCCTCGTGACGTGGGCGGCCCTGCATTTCCCGGACCGCAAGAACGGGAAACAGAATGTCTTTCCCCTCTTATGGACGAACTTCCTGTGGCTTGCCTTGCTGTTTTGCATGGTGAACAGCTTGGCCAACACGAACGACGTGTACCACTACCGGCTCAAAGCCGAGAGGTATCTCATGAAAGGAGAAGACTCGTTAGCCTTACAGGTAGGAGCCAAATCATTACAAGCAGACCGGAGCCTGACGGCCATAAGAGCGTTCGCGCTGAGCCGCGAGGAGCTTCTGGGCGAGAGGCTTTTCGAATATCCGCAACTTGACGGCAGCCAAGGCCTCCTGCCAAGCCTGTCTGACACGACCTGCGCCCATAACTGGACGAATGCGTTGTACAGGCATTTGGGAGGAAAGCCGGGGCGGCACATCAGGGGCAACACGCGGTTCCTCGAACTCCTGTCGCAACGTCCTTCGGCCACTGCCGCCGCAAAAGACTACTTGCTCTGCGCCTATCTGTTGGACAAGAACCTCGATGCCTTTGCCGCCGCACTGCCACGCTACCATGAGGCGGACGACAAGCTCCCGACGCATTACAAGGAAGCTCTCATCCTATACAACCATTTGCATGCCATTCGGGCCTTCACATATAAAAACAGCGCAATGGAAGCCAATCTGGACGACTTCCTTCATTACGGCATGCAATAC
>CAYXQT010000096.1:0-8143 GCA_964466445.1 uncultured Paraprevotella sp.
TGACTTCGTGGGCGGACTGCGCGGCCTGGGCGAACTGAAAAGGCGTTGCGACAGCAGGGAGATGAGGATGGCGTTGGCGTTGCATCCTGTTTCCATGCGGCAAATCATGGACATAGCGGATTGTGGGAAAATCATGCCCCCCAAGGCGACGTGGTTCGAGCCCAAGTTGCGCAGCGGACTGGTGATACACAAACTTTCGTGAGGGCTATAAGATTCCTCGCGCCTCCTCCGCGGCGTTGACGACATCGTAAGACGGATTGGACAAATCCGGAAGTGCCGTCGCGCCGAGGCGGGTGATGTTCCCTGGTTTCGTGTTCACAGTGTTTTTGTTCTGTAAGCATCCGGAAGAGCCGGTTTCCGCAAGCCATCCTTGAGTACCCCGTCCGGACTGCTTGCCGTCCGCAAACTTGAAGATATAGTTCTCGCCGGAACTTGTCGTTTTGTCAAAACGTCAGTCTCATCCTCGCGAGATTCGCGTATTCGCACGCGGGTCGGGGCGGCGCAGCAAATACGCGATTCCCGCACCGCTTGCGGAAGACGGAATGTCAGCCAAAGAGGGGCTTCCGCTTCCAAAAAGTACGCCCTCCGGCGGTTCCCCGCGCTTGCGGACGGAGGACGCGCAAGCCCGGCGGACGTTTCCCTTTGCAAAACGACACTTCGACCCGACGTTCGTTTTTCCTCCAAATAGAGAAAAAGACGGGTTCTCCGCAGTCCTTTCCGCCGTCTTCGGGAGGAATTTCCGCCGAGAACCGCACTTTCTCGGATTTTCCTGCGGACGAAAAAAGTGTTTTCTCCGCAGGAACGGAAATTTTTCTCGGCACGAAAACCCGCGTTTTTGGTGAAAGGACGTTAAACGGATGCCCGAAACGTGAAAAAACGTATCCGAAAACGCCCATTTCCGCTTCTGGTTCGCGTTTTCCATTGGCAGTACGCGGTGCGCGGGACGGGCTTTTTCCTTTCATTCTGCTCGCGGAAGCGGGGAAACGGACGACATATTGTCAAAAGGCGATGCGGGCGGCCGAATATCCGCCTCGTCAGGCTTCAGGACATGAAAAAAGGACAAAAAAGCGGCCCTCTGTTGTGAGAAACTATGGGAATGATTAATTTTACACTTGTTTTTAACGGTGAGGATTATGGAACTGGTAAGACGATTCTTGAGATACGTGAGTTTTGACACGCAGTCGGACGAAGAAGGGAAAGGCTGTCCGAGCACGGAAAAGCAGATGACGTTCGCCCGATACTTGGAGAAAGAGCTGAGGGACATAGGTCTTGAGGAGGTCTCGCTCGACGGGAACGGATACCTGTTCGCCACTTTGCCGGCGAACACGGAACGCGAGGTGCCTGTGGTCGGCTTCATAGCGCACATGGACACTTCGCCGGACTGCCCGGGCGGGGGCGTGAAGCCGCGGGTAGTGGAGCGGTACGACGGGACGGACATCGTGCTTTGCGCGGCGGAGGGCATCGTCACCTCGCCGAAGCAGTTCCCGGAACTGTCGGCCCACGTGGGCGAGGACCTGATTGTCACCGACGGCCACACCCTTCTGGGAGCCGACGACAAGGCGGGCATCGCCGAAATCGTGCAGGCCATGGTCTACCTTCGCGAACATCCCGAAATCGAGCACGGCAAAATCCGCGTGGGCTTCAATCCCGACGAGGAAATAGGCATGGGCGCACGCCTCTTCGACGTGGAGAAGTTCGGTTGCGACTGGGCGTACACCATGGACGGAGGGGAGACGGGCGAGCTGGAGTTCGAGAACTTCAACGCGGCGGCGGCCAAGGTGACGGTGAGGGGGCTGAACGTGCATCCGGGGTACGCCAAGGGCAAGATGCGGAACGCCCTCCTGGCGGCGGCGGACTTCATCCGCAGGATGCCCGCGGGCGAGACCCCGCAGGCCACGGAGGGCTATGAGGGCTTCTACCACCTGACGGGCATGAAGGGCGCGGTGGAGGAGGCCGTGCTGTCTTACATCATACGCGACCACGACCGGGAGAAGTTCGAGGCGCGGAAGGCGTTCGTGCGGCGGCTGGCGGAAGAAATGAACGCCGAGTACGGCGAGGGCACGGTGACGGCGGAAGTGCGCGACCAGTACTACAACATGCGCGAGAAGGTTGAGCCGCTGATGCACATCGTCGACATCGCGAGGCAGGCCATGGAAGCCTGCGGCGTGGAGTGCCGGGTGACGGCGATTCGCGGGGGGACGGACGGGGCGCAGCTTTCGTTCAAGGGATTGCCGTGCCCCAACATCTTCGCGGGGGGACTGAACTTCCACGGGCGGCATGAGTTCGTGCCGGTGCAGAGCATGGAGAAAGCGATGATGACCATCGTGAAGATAGCGGAACTGACGGCTCTGAGAAAAAAGTAGGGAGATGGGACAGATTCCGACATTGATACAGGATTTGGCGTTGATCCTGCTGGTCGCCGCCGCGGTTTCCCTTCTGTTCAAGTGGCTGAAGCAACCGGTGGTGTTAGGATACATCGTGGCGGGCTTCATCGCCGGCCCCCACTTCATCTACATCCCGTCGGTGCACGACGCGGAGAGCATCGACATCTGGGCGCAAATCGGCGTCATCATCCTGCTGTTCACGCTCGGGCTGGAATTCAGCTTCAAGAAGATACTCAAGATGGGATCCGCGCCTGTCATCGCCGCCCTCACCATCATATTCTGCATGATGTTCCTCGGCACGTCCGTGGGGCACATGTTCGGGTGGAAGAGCATGGACTGCGTCTATCTGGGCGGCATGCTGGCGATGTCGTCCACCACCATCATATACAAGGCTTTCCAGGACTTGGGAGTCTTGCAGAAGAAGTTCGCCGGGGCGGTGCTCAGCGTGCTGATTCTCGAGGACATATTGGCTATCGTGCTGATGGTGATGCTGTCCACGCTGGCCGTGAGCCACAACATAGAGGGCGAGGAACTCTTGGGCGGGCTGCTCCGCTTGGGCTTCTTCCTGATACTTTGGTTCGTGGTGGGGCTGTACCTCATCCCCCTGATGTTGAGGAAGAACAGGAAGTTCCTGAACGGCGAGTCGCTGCTCATCGTGTCGCTGATGCTCTGCTTCGTCATGGCGGTGGTGGCGGTGAAGTCCGGCTTCAGCGCGGCGTTCGGCGCTTTCGTGGTAGGCTCCATCCTCGCCGAGACGGTGGAGGCGGAACGGATAGAGAAGCTGGTGGCTCCGGTGAAAGACATGTTCGGGGCTATCTTCTTCGTGTCCGTGGGGATGCTGGTCGACCCGGACGTGCTGGTGAAGTACGCGTGGCCGATAGTGGCCTTGACGCTGACCATCATCGCGGGGCAGGCGTTGTTCGGCACGTTCGGCTTCGTGCTGGCCGGGCAGCCGCTGAAGGAGGCGATGAAGTGCGGCTTCAGCATGTCGCAGATAGGGGAGTTCGCCTTCATCATCGCTTCGTTGGGGATGTCGCTCGGCGTGACGAGCGATTACCTCTATCCCATCGTGGTGGCCGTCTCCGTGGTGACCACTTTCACTACGCCTTACATGCTGAAAGCCGCCGGGCCGGCGTACACGTGGCTGTGCCGTGTGCTGCCTCACGGCTGGGTGGCGTGGTTGGAGCGTTACACGCCGGGTGCGGCGGTGCAGAGCCATTCCGGGAACTGGAAGAAGCTGATTTCCGCCATGTTGCGGCAGATTGTCATCTTCACGATACTCTCCGTGACGGCCATCTTCCTGTCTTTCCGCTTTTTGCTTCCGTTCACGCGCGGGATATTGCCCCATTGGTGGGCGAACGCGGTCTGCGGTGTCGTCACGTTAGTCTGCATCGCTCCTTTCCTCTTAGGCATCATGGCACGGGGCGGCCGCTCTTCCTTGTTCCTGACCTTGTGGAAGGAAAGCCGCTACAACCGCTTGCCGCTGGTCTTCACGCTCATCGTGCGGACGGTGGTGGTCTGCATGCTCATCTTCTATGTCATCCGCTACTTGGTGCCTTTCGCCGACCCGCTGTTGTTGCTGTTCGCCCTGCTGATTGTGGGAGGCATCTTGGTGTCGCGCCCGTTGCACCGGAACTTCATGCGGATGGAGAAAGTATTCATGGAGAACCTGCACAGCCGCGACGCGCTGGAACGGCACGACGGCAAGGCGCAACCCGGTTATGCCGAGCGTCTGTTGTCGAAAGATTTGCATCTGGCCGAGTTCGAGTTGCCGGAAGACTCCGCATGGGGCGGATGCCTGTTGGGCGACTTGAAACTGGGACAGCGGTACGAGGTCAACGTCGTCTCCATCATCCGCGGGTCGCGCCGCATGAACATCCCCAACGGGCACGACCGCGTTTATCCCGGCGACCGCATCCAGGTAATCGGCACGGACGAGCAGATAGGACGTTTCTCCGCCGCCTTGTCGGACACAGTCGTCGCGGGGACGGGCGTTCAAGACCGCGAGATGCAGTTGCGGCAGTTCATGATTTCCGGCACGTCCGGCTTCGTGGGGGTGAAGATAAAGGACAGCGGGTTGCGCGACCGATACCACTGCATGGTGGTCGGCATCGAGACGCCGGACGGCGTGCTGGAGAAGCCGGAGGCCGAACGGGTGTTCCGTGCAGGGGACATCATCTGGGTGGTGGGAGAGAAAGAAGCCTTGTCGCGGTTATCTTCCGGCAAGTCATAAGCGCAGCCCCGCCGTTTCCGCCGTTTCTGCCGCCTTCGTTTGGCGGAGTATTCCCGCCTTTCTCCTATGGCCGCGGGGTCAGTCGTTCCCGTCTTCGGGGACATCTTCACCGTCCCCGTCGTCAAGGTCGAAGTCGAACGAGAGGTCGCCGGCATATTCGGGCGCGGTGAACTCTTCCAAGTCTCGGCGGTCTTTCTTGGTGGGGCGTCCCGTGCCGCGGGCGCGGTTGACGAATCCGCTCATCCGGCTCATTTCCAAGATTTGGAACTGTTCCGGGGGAGTGACGTTCTCCAGTATTTCCGGTATCAGCTTGGCACCGACGCGCTTTTCTATGGCCTGCTTCACCTTGAAGGAATAAGTGACGGGCGGCTTGCGCACCTCGACGATGTCGCCGGGCTTGACAGTCCGCGACGGTTTCAGCTGTGCCCCTTTCATGGAGACCTGTCCTTTCTTGCAGGCCGCTATGGCCATGGAACGCGTCTTGAAGATGCGTGCGGCCCACAACCACTTGTCTATTCTCGCTTCGTTCATGCGTCATTCAACTTTTTGCCGTGGAGTGCGTCCCTCCCCTCCGAAAAGTCCTATTCCTTATTATATGTGCCCCGTCCGCCTTGCTCGGGACAGGCACGCTCTTCGCGGGGCGGGTTCACTTGTTGTTATACAAGTTCATGGTCGTCTGTATGCCGGCCAGACAGAAACTTTTTATCATCTCGCAAGCCAATGCCACCCGCTCGTCCATCGTTTTCAAGTCCTCTTCCGAGAAACGTCCCAGCACGAAGTTTATCTGTCCGCCGCGCGGGAAGTCGTTGCCGATGCCGAAGCGCAGGCGGGCATACTCCTGCGTGCCCAGCACGGAGGCGATGTGCCTCAGCCCGTTATGCCCGGCATCGCTTCCGCCCGGCTTCATGCGCAGGGAACCGAAGGGCAGGGCGAGGTCGTCCACGACTACCAGGACGCATTCGAGGGGAATATTCTCCTTGTTCATCCAGTATCTGACGGCGTTCCCGCTCAGGTTCATGTAGGTGGACGGCTTCAAGAGCGTCAGCCTCCGTCCTTTCAGGGAGAGCGGGGCCACGAAGCCGTAACGCCTGTCTTCAAAAACAATATTGGACACCTTGGCCAAGGCGTCCAATATTCTGAAACCTATGTTGTGGCGGGTCTCGGCGTATTCGCTTCCGATATTGCCCAAGCCGACAATCAAGTATTTCATTCGCGGCCCGCGGATTATTCTTCGGAAGAGGCGGCGGACTTGGCGGCACGCGTCATCTTGACCTGACAAACGACGACTTCCTTTCCTGTAATCAGCTCCAAGCCTTCGAAATGCAAGTCGCCGACTTTGATGGTCTTCCCCAATCCCAAGTTCGTCACGTCGATGTTCAGGCGTTCGGGGATGCGGGTGTAGGGTGCTTTCACTTTCAACTTGCGCACGGAGGCGTTCAAGCGGCCGCCGGCCTTCACTCCCTCCGCCAAGCCGTTGAGCTTGATGGGCACTTCCATGACGATGGGCTTCGTCTCGTTGACTTCATAGAAATCCACGTGCAGCACGTTGTCCTTCACGGGATGGAACTGGATTTCCCTCATGACGGCCTTGTGCAACGTGCCGTCGATGTCTAAGTTCACCGCGTAGATGTCCGGGGTGTAAATCAGGTTGCGCAGTTCGTCGTTTGTCGTGGTGAAAAGCAACGACACCGGCAAGCCGTCCTCGCCTCTCGCTTCCCCGTACAGGTTGCAAGGCACGCCGCCGGCCCTGCGTATGGCACGCGCGGCCCTCTTGCCGAATTCGGTTCTCACCGTTCCTTTCACATTGATTTCTTTCATTGCGGTAATCTTTTTGTGTTACTCTGAATTAAGTGTTTCATGCTCAATCTCACCATCACACGATACGTGCATCATCCGATGATGCTGAAAGCGGTGCAAAGTTACGCTTTTCAGCCGTAACGGCAAAAGGTTGCGGACGTTTTTCTTCATCCTATATCTTTCGGTGAAAATCGGGAAAGGGCGAATGCGCGGCTTTACACGCCATGGGCCGCGGAATTTTCAGGCTTCCTTTACCCTCGCACTTCTACCCATTCCGCGTCTTCCGGTTCGCTTGCCTTTTGCATCCGGCCGTATTTACGCCAACGCACGCCGTTGACCAGTTCCGACATCCCGTAAAGCATGAAACCCGCCCCCAAAAAGATGAACGGGAGGGAAGCCGACTCCAACGGGTTGAAAAGGACGAACATGCCCACGCCCATAATCAGCACCGTGAAGAAGAGGAAATACCAGCGGAAAGGTATCAGACGGCGCAAGCTGAACATGTTCCACAACTGGTTGATGCCTGCTACCACCATCAGGAAGCCGAAAATATACATCAAGTAAGTAATGAACAGTTCCGGGAAAAAGCCGAGGAACACCCCGAACAGCAGACTGCCCACTCCCACCAAGGGAAACACGGGCTTAGCCCGCCTCTTATCTGCTCCCGACGTACGCGCCACGGGCTTGTTCCGTTCCTTGTCCGACCCCGTCGCGGGAGGCACGGCCTTGGCCTTGGCCTGTTTCTTGCCCGAACGGCGGATGATGAAGTAATTGACAAGCGTGACCAATCCGGAAATCAGAAACAAACCGCCGATTACCTGCACCAGCAGCCCCGTCATCCTTTCCGGGTTGGACACCAACAAAATGCCGACAAGCAAAGCGCATACGGCACGAAAGATATAACTGTTCACGACCTTCATGGGCGTAGTTTGATGTTTATGCACGGCTAAGATACGACAATATCGCCGAAAAATCGAAGGAAACTCCGAAAAAATCGGCAAAAAACCGATTAGGCGGATTTATTTTGCTTACTTTGCCTCCTCGTCCACACGGCAATCTTTATCTTCATGACGGAACTTTACATGGTGAGACACGGGCAGACGGAAGAAAACGCGGCCGACATCCTGCAAGGGCACATGCCGGGGCATCTGTCGCGCGAAGGTGTCGCGCAGGCGCAAGCCTTGCGGGAGAATTTGAAGGATGTCCGTTTCGATGCCTTGCTGTGCAGTGACTTGAAACGTTGCATGGACACCGCGGCCATCCTGAATGAATCGCGCGGGCTGCCCATCGTGCCCACGCCCCTCCTCCGCGAACGGGACTGGGGTCCGTTCACGGGCATGAACATACGGGAGGCAAGCACGAAGATAGACCACCGTGCCGAACCGGTGGAGGCCTTGTTCCGCCGTGCGGAAACATTCCTGCTTGATGTCGCGGCCCGTTACAGGGACAAACGTGTATTGGTGGTAAGCCACGGATTTTTCTGCCGCGTCATCCAGGCGGCCTGTTCGGGAAAGCCTCTCCGCGACATCCCGCGCATGGGCAACGCGGAGGTACGTCCCCTCGCCCTTTCCTCTCCTTTCCGCTTCCGGCATCAGGACGCGGAGGAAACAGAAGCGACGGCGGATTAAGCCGTCTCCCGGCAGTCCCGCGCCCATGAACCGGGGACAGCCCGCGCCCAAGGGAAACCCGCCGCCCGCTTCTGTCGGATTCCATAAATCACTGCCGCCGA
>CAYXQT010000097.1:0-8059 GCA_964466445.1 uncultured Paraprevotella sp.
AAAAAAACAAATATGAGAAAGATTGTTTATGTCTTGTTTGCCTTGTCATGTGCAGGAGCGTGGTTGCAGAGTTGCGACGACGGAGAGACCTATGCCGAACAAAGGGAAAAGGAACGCGATGCCATTTCGGCTTTCCTGAACCGCGATGTCGTGATTCGTTTGGGCGACGGGGAAGAATTGATACATGTAGGTAAAATCAACACAATTTCCGAAGGGGAATTTTATGCGCGGGACAGTATGACCAACCTCGAAAGGAACGAGTACGTAGTCTTCGAAAATACCGGCGTTTATATGCAGATTATACGTAAGGGGGCGGGTGAGAAGATGAAGAACGGCCAACAAAAACGCATCATCTGCCGTTATACGGAGTTCAATATCCTGAGGGACTCCGTGCAGACCACGAACAATTCGGCCTTTTGGCAGACGAATCCCGACATCATGGACGTGACGGACACTTACGGCACCTTTACCGCCTCTTTCAACACGTCGGTGAACGGAGGCGGGGCGATGTATCAGTATTACGGGTCAAAAGCTGTGCCCGCGGGATGGCTTGTTCCCTTGACCTACATCAATATCGGGCGACAAACCAGCGCGGACGAAGAGATAGCCAAAGTGCGCCTCATCGTGCCGCATTCGCAGGGGCACAGCGATGCTTCCGCCAATGTGTACCCTTGTTTCTACGAAATCACTTATCAGGAGATGAGGAATTAGTCCGAGACGTAGAGCAAATCGCTCATGATACCGTCGGACAAGAAGATTCCTCGACGTGTCAGTTTGAGCAAGCCCTCGGGAGCTTGCTCTTTTTTCTTGGTGATTTCAAGCCCTCCTCTTTGTATATGAACGGAAGCCGCACGAAGGCAGTAATCCGCCAAAGGTTGGCCGAACTTCTGTCTCAGTTCGCTTATGTTCAGTCCGTCGGACGTTCGCAGAGAGGTGACGATGCAGTCGTTGTATCTTTCGTACAGTCCCAGTTCTTCCCGTCCTATCCATGACGCTTGGGTGAAGTCTTCGGGAGAAGAGCATTTACCCACCTTATTAATATATATGTCCAAGTCCGACTGGTTCCATTGCCGGTTGCGACCGTCGAAAGAATGTGCCGACGGGCCGCATCCCAAATAAGGAATGCCTTTCCAGTAACCGGAATTATGTCGGGAACGGAAACCCGGACGGGCGAAGTTGGAAATCTCGTAATGCTCGAAACCGCCGTCTTCGAGTCGGTGTATCAAAAGATTGAACATTTTCAGGCTCAACTCCTCGTCTGACTCTTCCACCACATGCCGTCTGCGCATTTCCCAAAGCGGAGTGCCTTCCTCGTAGATGAGCGCGTATGCCGAGATATGTTGCACCCGTAAGCTCAAAGCCATATTGACATCCGTTTCCCATTCACGGAGGGACTGCGCCGGGAGGCCATAAATCAAGTCTATGCTGATGTTGCCGAATCCGGCATCCTGACAGTCTCGTATCGCGCGGACAGCCTGCTCTCCGTCATGCCGCCTGCGGAGCAGACGCAACTTGCCGTCGTCGAATGTCTGTACCCCCATGCTTAACCGATTGATGGGAATGGTATGCAATGATTTGATTTTCATCGGGGTGAGGTCATCCGGGTTGGCTTCGACGGTAACTTCCGCCCGGTCGGACACGGCGTATGTCTCGTACAACACATCGAAGATGCGTCCAAGCAGGGAGGAGTCGAGCGTGGAAGGAGTCCCTCCCCCTATGTATATGGTTTCTATCAGGGGCGTTTGCCCGTCCTGCCGCAAGTAGTCCGCCCTCAAACGCAACTCCTTCGTCAGGGCATTTACGTAAGTCTTGCCTTTCTCCCCGCACGTCGTGGAATAAAAGTCGCAATATACACACCGGCTCGTACAGAAAGGGACATGAATGTAAATTCCGGCCATACATTATATATAATAAGGTGTAAAAGCAACGGGGCAAAGATAGGGCAAGGAGGAAGAAGAGCCAAACAAGACGAGCTATGTTTAAAAACATAATTAACAAAATCACGGGAACTGTTGGCTGTGTGGGATTTTATTGCTAATTTTCGCGCTGTTTAGTTGTTACCTCTAATTGTTACGCGATGAAAGTATATCAAACAGACGAGATTAAAAACATAGCCCTGTTGGGAAATGACGGTTCGGGTAAGACAACGCTTACCGAAGCCCTGCTCTATGAAAGCGGGCTGATAAAACGCCGGGGCAGGATTACGATGAAAAACACGGTGAGCGACTATTTCCCGGTGGAGCAGGAATACGGTTATTCGGTTTTTTCCACGGTATTTCATGTGGAATGGAACAACAAGAAGCTGAACATCATAGACTGTCCGGGATCGGATGATTTTGTGGGCGCGGCACTGACGGCACTGAACGTAACAGATACGGCTGTATTGTTGCTGAACGGGCAATACGGAGTGGAAGTCGGGACGCAGAACCATTTCAGATATACGGAAAGGTTAGGAAAACCCGTGATTTTTCTGGTAAACCAGTTGGACGACGAGAAGTGCGATTATGATGCCATATTGGAACAGTTGACTTCCATTTACGGCAACAAGGTTATCCCTGTGCAGTATCCGGTAAAAACAGGCCCGGATTTCAACGCCTTGATTGATGTCTTGCTGATGAAGAAATATTCCTGGGGACCCGAGGGGGGTAAACCGACTATAGAGGAAATTCCGGAAGATCAGAAAGAAAAAGCCGCGGAGATGCACAAGGCACTAATCGAGGCGGCGGCCGAGAACGACGAAACGTTGATGGAGAAGTTCTTTGAGAGTGAGACACTGACGGAAGACGAGATGCGCGAGGGTATTCGCAAGGGACTGGCCGCAAGGGGGATGTTCCCCGTGTTCTGCGTTTGTGCGGGGAAAGACATGGGGGTATGCCGCCTGATGGAATTTCTGGGAAACGTCGTGCCTTTCGTCAGCGAGATGCCAAAAGTGCATAACACAAGAGGAGTGGAGGTTACTCCCGACCCGAACGGCCCGACTTCGCTTTATTTCTTCAAGACCGGAATCGAGCCTCATATCGGCGAGGTGCAGTACTTCAAGGTGATGAGCGGCAGGGTGCATGAGAGCGACGATTTGAACAATTCCGACCGCGGGTCGAAAGAACGCATGTCACAGTTGTTCGTTTGCGCCGGAGCCAACCGCATCAAGGTGGAGGAGTTGGTGGCGGGGGATATCGGCTGTACGGTGAAATTGAAAGACGTGAAGACGGGGGACACGCTGAATGGCAAGAACAGCGAGAACCGCTTCAACTTCATCAAATACCCCAATTCGAAATATACCCGTGCAGTAAAGGCCGTGAACGAGGCGGAGACCGAGAAGATGATGAACGCCTTGAATCGCATGCGCGAAGAAGACCCCACGTGGGTGGTGGAACAGAGTAAGGAACTGCGCCAAATATTGGTACACGGACAAGGCGAATTCCACCTGCGTACGCTGAAGTGGCGTATGGAAAACAATGAGAAGATAGCCATCAAGTTTGAAGAGCCGCGCATTCCTTATCGCGAGACCATTACGAAAGCTGCACGTGCCGACTATCGTCATAAGAAGCAGTCGGGAGGAGCGGGGCAGTTCGGCGAAGTACATTTGATTGTGGAACCCTATTACGAGGGCATGCCCGATCCGGAAGTGTACCGTTTCAACGGACAAGAATTCCGGGTCAACGCACGCAGCAAGGAGGAAATACCTTTGGAGTGGGGCGGCAAACTCGTCTTCATCAATTCCGTGGTAGGGGGAGCCATCGACACCCGTTTCATGCCGGCCATCCTGAAAGGTGTGATGCAACGCATGGAACAAGGGCCGTTGACGGGTAGTTATGCCCGCGACGTCCGCGTCATCGTGTACGATGGGAAGATGCATCCCGTGGATTCCAACGAGATTTCTTTCATGCTGGCCGGGCGTAATGCTTTCAGTACGGCGTTTAAGGAGGCGGGACCGAAGATTCTGGAACCTATCTATGACGTGGAGACATTCGTCCCCAGCGACAAAATGGGGGATGTGATGAGCGATTTGCAAGGACGCCGCGGTATGATTATGGGGATGACCAGCGAGAATGGCTACGAGAGACTTGTGGCCAAAGTGCCATTGAAAGAGATGTCTAATTATTGCACATCTTTAAGTTCCATCACCGGCGGACGTGCTTCTTTCGCCATGTCGTTTGCCAGCTATGAATTAGTACCGGCGGACGTACAGGAGAAACTAATCAAGGATTTCGAAGCTAAACAAGACAAGGAAGAATAAAAAACAAACTACAGGGTGCATCCCGCTTTCCGGCTCTTTTTGCCTTTGTGGGCGAACGAGCGGGAAGCGGGACTTTTTCTGCACCAAGCTATCTTCCGTTTGCCGTACAATAAAAAGTATCTTTGGAACATGAGTCTGAAGAATGCGCACGGATGTCTTTCTGTTGGCAACAAAACAGTTCGTTTTAACGATTAGACAAGATGTATTTGACCATATAAATCATTTTGCGATAATTTGTGGTTAATAACGTTAAAGCCGACAAAGGAATAAGTTCTTATGGACTTGATGTTCGTTTTCGGTATGTATATTTGCCGTTATGAAAAAGTCTACAATCTGGGCGGTAAGCGTAATTATCGGAATTTCGTTTTTAGGACTTCTCGTGTTGCAGATGCGTTACATCGAGCAGATGGTGAAAATGCGGAAAGAACAATTCGACGAATCCGTAGTCCGCGGCCTGAACCAGGCATCCCGCAACTTGGAGCAGAACGAGACATTCCGTTATCTGGAGAACTTTATGCGGGACAATATAAAACCGGACTCAGGTCTTTTGCCCGAACTTCACGCGGGAGCATCTGCTGGTACGGCAGATGACGACGGAGGGGTAGCCCCTACACACGGAGGTGAGAAGACGTATTCTGATTTCGAATTGCACACGATAGTGAAGCATCCTTCCGCCATGCCGAAAGTGCTACGCGTCGAACGCAATAACTCAATAGACGAGGCCACCAGGTCGTTTCAGGAGTATGTGAAGAATGCGTATGTATATCACAAGGGCTTGCTTGACGAAGTAATATACGCCATATTGTATAAAGCGAGCGGGAAACCTCTGGAAGAACGGATTAATTTCAAATCATTGGACCAGGACATCCGTAACGCTCTTGAAAACAACGGCATCAGTATTCCTTACCATTTCACGGTGTCCACCAACGACGGACGAGAGGTATACCGTTGCCCGGACTATGAGGAGAAAGGGAAAGATTATTCCTATTCCCAAGTGTTGTTCCGCAATGACCCCGCGGGCAAAATCGGCATTGTGAGAATCCATTTCCCGGACATGGATTCCTACTTGCTGAAAACGGCGCGGATGATGATTCCGGCTTTGGCCTTTACTATCATTCTGTTTGTCACTTTCGTCTTTACGATATACGTGATATTCCGCCAGAAAAAGGTGACGGAGATGAAAAACGATTTCATCAACAACATGACGCATGAATTCAAGACGCCGATTTCGTCCATCTCGTTGGCGGCACAGATGCTGAGCGACCGGTCGATAAAGAAGAACGAGGCGATGTACGAAAATCTTTCGCGGGTCATTAACGACGAGACCAAGCGCTTGCGCTTTCAGGTAGAAAAGGTATTGCAGATGTCCTTGTACGATAGGGACAACATAGCCTTCAAGCGGAAGAAGTTGGACGCACACAGACTCCTCGAGGGTGCCATCAAGACGCTCACGTTGAAAGTGTCGCAGAACGGAGGAAGCATATCGTCCGATTTCAAGGCGGGGCAGGCGGAGATTTATGTGGACGAAATGCACTTCACGAATGTGATATTCAACCTGATGGACAATGCGGTCAAATACAGGCGCGACGACGCGGGGTTGCGTCTGACCCTTCGGACATGGAACACGGGAGACAAAATCAATATTTCGATAGAAGACAACGGCATAGGCATACAGAAAGATGACCTGAAAAGGATTTTCGACAAGTTTTACCGTGTGCATACCGGCAACAAACACGACATCAAAGGCTTCGGCTTGGGGTTGGCCTATGTCAAGAAAATCGTGGAACTACAGGGCGGGACGATACATGCGGAAAGCGAATACGGTCGAGGAACGAATTTTATAATCACATTACCAACAATAAAAAATTAAGGATTATGGAAGAGAAGTTGCGAATACTGTTGTGCGAGGACGATGAGAGTTTGGGCATGTTGCTGAGAGAGTATTTACAGGCAAAGGGTTATGAGGCGGAACTGTTTCCGGATGGAGATGCCGGTTACAAGGCGTTCTTGAAGAACCCTTATGAAATTTGCGTGCTGGATGTCATGATGCCTAAAAAGGACGGATTCCAATTGGCACAGGAAATCCGGCAGGTCAATTCCGAAATACCCATCATATTCTTGACGGCCAAGAACCTGAAAGAAGATATTTTCGACGGGTTCAAAATCGGAGCGGACGACTATATCACCAAGCCTTTCTCTATGGAAGAGTTGGTATTCCGCATGGAAGCTATCCTGCGCCGCGTGAGGGGCAAGAAAGTGAAAGAGACGAACATATACAAATTGGGTCGTTTCACTTTCGACACGCAACGGCAAATCCTCGCTATCGGCGACAAGCAGACCAAACTGACAACCAAGGAGAGCGAATTGCTTTCGTTGCTCTGCGCACATGCCAACGATGTGTTGCAACGCGAACTGGCCTTGAAGACGATTTGGATTGACGACAATTACTTCAACGCACGGAGCATGGACGTGTATATCACAAAATTGCGCAAGCACCTGAAAGACGATTCTTCCATCGAGATTAACAACGTCCACGGAAAAGGCTACCGCCTGATTGTTCCCGCGGAAGAGGGATGAGAGCGGGGAGAATGGAAAGAGTGGCTCCGGTTTCCCTTGCGGACACCGGAGCCGCTTGTGTCTCTTAATATTGTATTCTCTTGTTCATGACGATGTGGACGACAATACCGGCAACAATAAACAATAAAGCTATACCGGTAGGCCAATTGAAATCGAGCCAGTCGCATGCATAACTCAAGACTACCACCACGGTTCCCAACACGATTAAGAGGATGCCCAAATTCTTCAAAAAGTCATTCATCGTATGTTTCTTTTATGTTTTCCCCATCCAGTCTGCAAATTAAGACATAATTATTTAAATTCCGAAACTTTTCACAGGAAAAAAACGGGAAAGAAACATTTTAATCCTTTTTGTAGAGTCCAACTGGCAAATGCAACAAAGTTATGCGAAATTTCTGAATGAAGAATCGGAGTTTGGGCGAATTAAAATTGAGTTTCCCTTAGTCTTCCGTTCAATTTGTATTGTATCCGCTGACTGTCTTTGTCGTGAATGTATTGAAACCAATCTTTTTACGGATGTTTCTTCTGAAAGGTTGCAGAGTCAACTGGCAAGTGCAAAATTAGAGGAAATGTTTGAAGAACCCGCGTTTCGGCGTTGAGAAATGGAAGAAATGGAGTTTCTCCCTTGACCTTGCGTTTATCTTGGTCTGTACTTTTTCAAGAAAGATTTGCTTAGGTTGCTGAAGTCCGTGCCTTTCGGCACGTATTGCCTTATGAGTTTGTCGGCGTTCTCTGGTAGTGCCTTTCTTTCTGCCGGAGATGGCAGTGGTCGGCGAGACAGACTTAGATTCAAAAATCGAAATGCAAAAATCCAAGCTCTCCCCGCCAAAAGCAACTGGCAATACAAAAAAAAGGAAAAGAGGAAGCCGCCCCTCTGAAATTACTGATTTTGTGTTACCGTGCACTACCATCAAGTAACTTCGGAATAAAGGCCGCAAATTTTTGTGCCGTTGCAAAAGAAGACGGCGAGAAAAGAAATCTCCTTGTCAACGGGCGTAAGTCTGTCAACTCTCTCCCACGAACTCAGGCGCAATGGGATTGGAAACGGGAAGCACCTGTGGAACAAAGCCCGCGGAATGGCCATGACGCGGCGCAGGCGCATTACAGGGAACAGCCGCAAGGACAATCCGGGCATACGGAGGCGTTGGAGTATGTGAGGCGGGACGAATAGTCGCCGAAGCAGGTCGCGGAGTACATGAAGAGGGAAGGCAAATCCATGTCGCACGGACTGACATGCCGGTACGT
>CAYXQT010000098.1:0-7934 GCA_964466445.1 uncultured Paraprevotella sp.
AAAAAATAGGGGATGTACCATTTTCATCCGATACATCCCCTGATATTCCCGCTAATACAGGAACTATCTGCCTTTATAATTCCTTAATCCGGTCTGCAAGAAATCTATATACTTGCTGACATCCTCGTCGAACGAATACGGTTTGTTCAAAGGCTTGCCCTCGTTGTCGAGCAACACGTAAAACGGTTGGGCGTTGGCTCCGAACTTGCTGCGTTGCAGGTAGCTCCATTTGTCACCCACCGTGCGCAAGGTGCGCTCCTGACCGTTCTCTGTCACTTTGACGGGTTGCGGCAGTTTGGTTTTTTCGTCCACGTACAGCGAAATCAACACGTAATCGTCCCGCAAGATATCTGCCACTTTCTGGTCGGTCCACACGGCCAACTCCATCTTGCGGCAGTTCACGCACCCGTATCCGGTAAAGTCTATCATCACGGGCTTACCTTGTTGGCGTGCATATTCCATTCCGGTATCATAATCCATGAACTGGGCTTTCACCTCGTTCTCATAAAGGTTGAAGTCCTGTGTGTTCATCGGAGGCGAAAAGGCACTGATGGCTTTCAGCGGTGCTCCCCACAAGCCGGGAACCATGTAGACGGCAAAAGAGAAGGAGGCCAAAGCCATGAAAAAACGGGTGACCGAAGTACGGCGGACGACCACGACATTGCCGGACTCGTCATATTCGTCTTCGTCGTGCGGGAAGCGCAGCCAACCGATAAGATAGGCACCCAACAAAGCAAAAATCATAATCCACAAGCTCAAGAAAGCCTCGCGATCGAGGATATGCCACCCGTACGCCAAATCCGCCACCGACAGGAACTTCAGGGCAAAAGCCAATTCCAGAAAGCCGAGCGTCACCTTCACGCAATTCATCCAATTCCCGGATTTCGGCATCGTCTTCAGCCAAGCCGGGAACATGGCAAATAAGGTGAAAGGCAAAGCCAGGGCAATGGCAAAGCCCGACATTCCGACAGTCGGGGCGAGAATGCTGTCCGACGTGGATAATTCTACCAACAGGAAGCCGATAATCGGACCCGTGCAAGAAAAAGAGACCAAGGCGAGAGTGAAAGCCATCAGGAAGATGCTCAACAATCCTGTGGTAGACCCTGCCTTGCTGTCCACCGCGTTCCCCCACGAGGAAGGCAGGGTGATTTCAAAGGCTCCGAAAAAACTGGCGGCGAAGACCAACAGCATCAGGCAGAAAAAGATGTTGAATACCGCATTCGTGGATAGGGCGTTCAGGGCATTAGACCCGAATATCCCGGTGATTACCAAGCCCAAAAGCACATAAATGACCACGATGCTCACGCCATACGTCATCGCGTCGCGAATGCCCTTGCGCTTGTCTCCCGAACGTTTCAGGAAGAAACTCACGGTCATCGGGATAATCGGCCATACGCAAGGCGTGAGCAAAGCCACCAGTCCGCCAAGGAATCCCAGCAAGAATATTTTCCACCAAGCCTGTCCGGCGGCGTTGGAGGCGTATTCGCCGAAAGCCGCCAGCTCGTCAACCACAGGCGTCCAATAGTCGCTTGCCGCGACTGCGGCATTGCCACCGGCAACAGCGGAAGGTACGGAGTCCGTCACGGCTACGCCCGTAACCGTATCGGTCTGTTCGATAACGGGCGCATCTGTCTTTTTCCCCTCATCCGTTACCGTCGTGTCGGTAGTTTTCTGTTTCGGGGATTCCGCCGCCACGGGCTTCCCGCTCCCGGAGAAAGCGAACTCCACATTGGTGGGGGGCAGGCAATTCTCATCGTTGCAAGCACCATAGTTCAGATAACCTTTCACGGAATAAGTCGCATCCGTAATACGCATTTTTTGCACGAAAACAGCCGTATTCTCCATATAGCTGACTTCCATCTCGAAAAGATTGTCGAATGCCTTATGCACATTTCCGCGTGCCGTCAACACATCCGCAGGTTCCGCCCCTTCCCGCTCGTCGAAGTTGATGGTAGCCCGGGTCGGGCCACCGTCCGGGATATTCGTGGAATAGACATGCCAACCCGCTTCCACTTTCCCGGTAAAGACGATTTCGAATTCAGATTCAGACAGTTTCTTCTGGGAAACAGAAAAACTTACAGGGTCGTGAAACTGTGCCCAAAGCGGCACGGCCATGACCCATGACAATAGCAATGAGATGGTCTTCTTCATCATCGGGGGAGTATTTTCAAATGCAAAGATAGGAAAAAAGTGGGAGGTGTTTAAAAACGGGCAGGAAAGAATCCTTGTCTTTTTACGGTTTTTTAGTCTTATCACTCATGCGCCGAAACAAGAAGCCTGCCTGAAGAGAATCCAGACAGGCTTCCTGTGCCATGCTTTATCTTGATATCACAACTTCGGGCCGGCTGCAACCAACGCCTTGCCTGTTTCGTTGCCCGTGAACTTCGTAAAGTTCTTGACGAAGCGGCCTGCCAAATCTTCAGCTTTCCTTGTCCATTCCGCGGTGTCGGCGTATGTGTCGCGGGGGTCGAGAATGTTCGGGTCGACACCCGGCAACTCCGTAGGAACGATGAAATCGAAGTAAGGGATAGTCTTCGTAGGTGCCTTGTCGATAGAGCCGTCCAATATGGCATCGATGATGCCGCGGGTGTCGCGGATGGAGATGCGCTTGCCCGTGCCGTTCCAACCCGTATTTACCAAGTATGCCTTAGCACCCGCCTTGTTCATCTTCTTCACGAGTTCTTCAGCATATTTCGTAGGATGCAGGCTCAAAAAAGCGGCTCCGAAACAAGCGGAGAACGTCGGAGTCGGTTCCGTGATGCCACGTTCCGTACCGGCCAGCTTGGCCGTGAAGCCGGACAGGAAGTAGTATTGGGCTTGCTGGTCGTTCAAGATGGAAACGGGAGGCAACACGCCGAAAGCATCGGCGGACAAGAAGATTACCTGCTTCGCGTGAGGTCCCTTGGAAATAGGTTTCACGATATTCTCGATGTGGTAAATAGGATAGGACACACGTGTGTTTTCCGTTACGCTCTTGTCCGCGAAATCAATTTTTCCGTCGGCATCCACTGTCACGTTCTCCAGCAAGGCATCGCGCTTGATGGCCTTGTAGATGTCGGGCTCGGAATCTTTATCCAGATTGATGACTTTGGCGTAGCAGCCGCCTTCGTAGTTGAATACGCCTTCGTCGTCCCATCCGTGCTCGTCGTCGCCTATGAGCTTGCGCTTCGGGTCGGTGGACAAGGTCGTCTTTCCGGTGCCGGATAAGCCGAAGAAGATGGCAGTGCTCGTGCCGTCCATGTCGGTGTTGGCGGAGCAGTGCATGGAAGCTATGCCGCGCAAAGGATTGAAATAGTTCATCATGGAGAACATGCCTTTCTTCATCTCGCCGCCGTACCAGGTATTGATGATGACTTGCTCCCTTGAAGTCAGGTTGAAGACCACGGCCGTTTCCGAGTTCAGACCCAGTTCCTTGTAGTTTTCAACCTTGGCCTTGGAAGCATTGTAGACCACGAAGTCAGGTTCGAAGTCCTTCAGGTCTTCTTCCGTGGCACGGATAAACATGTTCTCCACGAAGTGGGCCTGCCATGCGACTTCCATGATGAAACGCACTTTCAGGCAAGTGGCCTTGTTGGCGCCGCAGAAGCCGTCGACAACGAACAATTTCTTGTTTGAGAGCTCTTTCACGGCCAAATCCTTCAACTCCCCCCAAGTCTCGGGAGTTACCGGCTTGTTGTCATTCTTATATTCATCGGAAGTCCACCATACGGTGTTCTCGGAAGTAGCGTCCCTTACGATGAACTTGTCCTTGGGAGAGCGTCCGGTATAAATGCCCGTCATCACGTTCACCGCGCCCAGTTCTGTCACTTGCCCTTTTTCGAAACCTTCCAAACCGGCTTTAGTCTCTTCCTGGAACAACACGTCGTATGACGGATTGTGGAGAACCTCAACGGTACCGGTAATACCGTACTTGCTCAAATCTAAATTTGCCATTTCCTATAATAATATTTGGTTAGAAATCAATTCGCAATGAAACATCTTCCTTCGCATCGGCAAATTTACAAAGAAAAGCGTGTATCCGGAACTTTCGGCACATTATTTTTCTTAATTCAAAACATTCTTCCGTTAAAATTCCCAAAACCTGAGGGGCGGGACTATATTTGCCGGACGGAGCTTATGTTTTCGAGAAGTTTTTGTTATTTTTGTCCTTAGGTATATAATCCACCGAGAATATGAAAGTAATTAACTTTGCGGAACAACAAACGGTCGTCAACAAGTATTTGTCGGAACTTCGGGACGTATGCGTACAGAAGGACAAGGCGAGGTTTCGCCGCAATCTGGAAAGAATGGGGGAAGTGATGGCTTACGAAATCAGCAAGACGCTGGATTATTCCATCAAGGACGTACAAACCCCGTTGGGCACGGCTTCCACGTTATTGTACAACGACACCATCGTTCTGGGTGTCATCTTTCGGGCTGGTCTCCCTTTCCATCAAGGATTTCTGAATGTGTTCGAGGAAGCCGACAACGCGTTCGTGTCGGCCTACCGCTTCTACAAAGACAAGGAATGCCATGAGGTGGGCATACATATCGAATATCTGGCCACGCCGGACTTGAGCGGCAAAACGCTTATCATTGCCGATCCCATGCTGGCCACGGGCGGAAGCATGGAATTGGGGCTAAAGGCATTCGAGACCAAAGGCATACCGGGAAAAGTACATTTGTGCAGCGCGATAGCCAGCCGGAAGGGCGTGGACTACCTGACGAAGACATTCAAAGGCACGGACTATACCTTGTGGTGCGGAGCCATCGACCCGGATTTGGACGACCACATGTACATCGTACCGGGACTTGGCGATGCGGGTGACTTAGCCTACGGCGAGAAACTGTAAGCACACAAAAAAATGCCGGGGCGGAGACGACCCGGCAACTTCTTCCGTCTATGCCGCAGGGCAGACCGGAAATTATCCTTTCACTTCCCAGATATCGTTCGTGTAGAGCAGTTCCGTGAAATTGCGATAGGATTTCTTTCCTTTCACTTCTTCTATCTGCCGGTTGACCGCTTCGTCGTATGCCGGAGCTTCCACATCGCGAATCACGCCCAATGCCACCGGAAATTCAGGCTCTTCCATCAAGGCCAGCTTCAGGTGCAGAGTGTTGTCCCGACAATGCGTGTCATGCACGAGGATGTCTTTTTCCGTCACGCCGTCTTCTCCTATCTTCACGACTTTCAGCCCGAAACCTTCCTGCATCAAGCCGTACTCTTTGTTCTCGCCGAACAGCATCGGCCGACCGTGTTCCAGATATATGGCGTGTCTGGCGCGTCCCTCCTTGGTGTAAACGGAATCATGTGCCCCGTCGTTGAATATCACGCAATTCTGCAATATCTCGCACACGGTGGCTCCCTTGTGGGCGTGAGCCGCTTTCAGAACTTCCACCGTTCCGGCGGCATCCGTAGCTACGGCGCGGGCGAAGAATTGGCCGCGTGCCCCGAAACATAATTCTGCCGGATTGAACGGGTCTTCCACCGTCCCGTAAGGAGAGGACTTGCTGACGAAGCCTCTCGGGGAGGTCGGTGAATACTGCCCTTTCGTGAGGCCGTAGATTCGATTGTTCAGCAGAATCATATTGATGTCCACGTTGCGGCGGACGGCATGGATGAAATGGTTGCCGCCAATGGCCAAGCCGTCGCCGTCGCCGGAAATCTGCCATACCGTGATGTCCGGGTTGGCCACTTTGAAACCGGTGGCAATGGCAGCCGCCCGTCCGTGAATCGTCTGCATGGCGTATGTGTTCATATAATAAGGCAGACGGCTGGAGCAACCGATACCCGAAATTACGACCGTCTCGTGAGGAGGTACTCCTATCTCGGCCATGGCCTTGTGCAAAGAGGCCAGGAAAAAATGGTCTCCGCACCCGGGACACCAACGCGGCAATCCCTTTTTATAGTCTCTTGCTGTATATTCGCCCATTTCCTTTTATTCTTAGTCTGATTGTTTGTTGTAAATCTCGGTAAAGGCCGCGACCAGCTCGCTCACCACAAAAGGCTGGCCTTTCACCTGATTGTACCGATAGGGCGCGAAACCGTCTATTTTCATGCGCAGATATGCGGCAAATTGCCCTAAATTCTGTTCTGCCACCACGACCTTCTTATACCGTCCCAGCACTTTCGCCGTATTGGACGGCAAGGGATTGAGGTAGGAGAAATGAGCCAAAGCCACTTTCTTGCCGGAAGCCACCATTTCATCCATAGCCGAACGCAAGTGGCCGTAAGTGCCGCCGAAGCCCACTATCAACAGTTCGGCATCGCCTGCATGCCCCTGCACTTCCACGTCGGGTACCGGGATTTTGGCTACCTTTTCCGCTCGCAAACGGCACATCTCGTCATGGTTCTCGGGGTCTGTACTGATGGCTCCCGTCCGGCCATCCTTTTCTAATCCGCCGAGAATGTGCATGTACCCCTCTTGTCCGGGTATGGCCCAATAACGCACTTGCGTGTCGGGGTTACGCATGTACGGCGTATAGTTCCCAATCATTTCCGGAGTCGCGTAAGGAGGGTGGATATCCGGATAGTCATTCAAATCCGGCAATTTGAAAGCTCCGGAACCGTTGGCCACAAAGGCATCGGAGAGTAACACCACCGGTGTCATGTGTTCCAAAGCCATCTTCGAGGCATAATAAGCCGCATCGAAACAATTCGTGGGCGAGGTGGCGGCAATTACCGGCATGGGAGACTCGCCGTTGCGTCCGAAAAGGGCTTGCAACAAATCCGTTTGCTCGCTCTTCGTGGGCAAACCGGTGGAGGGTCCGCCGCGTTGCACATTCAGTATCACCAAAGGCAATTCCGTAATCACGGCCAGATTCATGGCTTCCGATTTCAAACATAAGCCGGGACCCGAAGTGGAAGTCACGGCCAATGCACCGGCAAAGGAAGCACCGAGGGAAGAGGCGCATCCGGCAATCTCATCCTCGCACTGCACCGTGGTTACTCCCAGACTTTTATGTTTGGATAACTCTTGTAGCACGTCCGTAGCCGGCGTAATGGGATATGACCCTAAGAAAAGACGCTTGCCGACTTTCTCGGCCGCGGCGATAAATCCGTATGCGGCAGCTTTATTGCCCGTGATGTCCATATACTTGCCGGGTCTTTTCGTCTTGGATTCCACTTTGTAGGTATGAGACACGGAGGCATGCGTGTTCGCCCCGTAATCATATCCTGCTTGGATGACCTTTATATTGGCTTCTGCCACGGCGGGCTTTTTGGCGAATTTCTCGCGCAACATATTGAAAGCAATCTCCAAGTCGCGGTTGAACAACCAACACACCAGACCGAGCGCGAACATGTTACGGCACTTCAGGATAGCCTTATTGTCCATGCCCGATTCCGCAAGGCAGGCTTTGACCATCCGGGTGATGGGAGCCGCAATCACATCGTTCTTGATGCCCAGTTCCTCTATCGGGTTGTCCGTCGTAAAATCCGCTTTCCGCAAATCATTGGCTTGGAAGCAATCGGTGTCGATAATGATACATGCCGTAGACTTGGCATATTTGTATTGGGTCTTCAATGCCGCGGCATTCATCGCGACCAACACATCGCACTTATCACCCGGTGTGTACACGCGGTTGGCTCCGATATGTACCTGAAAACCGGAGACACCTGTCAACGACCCCTGCGGAGCCCGGATGTCGGCCGGGTAATCAGGAAACGTACAAATGTCATTTCCTACCGTCGCCGAGACCGTGGAGAAAATATTCCCCGCCAGCTGCATGCCATCGCCGGAATCTCCGGAAAAACGGATTGCCACTTGGTCCAACTCCTTTACTTCTAACCTATCAGCCATACTTTTCGTATCGTTTATATGGTTCCCGCATTCTCTTTCTACCTTATGAGTGCAAATATCGCAAAGATATGTTTAAAAACAAAATATTCTGCTGTTAAAAGCGTTCCGGAATACGGGTTATGCCATAAGATTGGAATCCAAAAGCTTATTTAG
>CAYXQT010000099.1:0-7885 GCA_964466445.1 uncultured Paraprevotella sp.
CGCGGTTTCTCGGCCTGCTGGCCGCCGAGTATAAAAAGGAGAGGGCGGGGGAACGGGCATCCGACCGTCCATAAGACGACAAATCATAAGACAACAAACGACATGAAGAATATCCTACTGACAGGTTGCAACGGGCAGTTGGGCAACGAGATGCGGCTTCTCTCCGCCGCCCGCCCGCAATTCAACTACTCCTTCACGGACGTGGAGGAACTGGACATCACCGACGAGGGGGCGGTGAGAGAGTTCGTCGGCAAGCACGAAACCGACTGCATCGTGAACTGCGCGGCCTACACGGCGGTGGACAGGGCGGAGGGGGACGAGGCGCGGTGCGACCTGCTGAACCACGTGGCTCCGGGCTACTTAGCCGAGGCGATTCATGCACGCGGCGGGCGCATGATACAGATTTCCACGGACTACGTGTTCGACGGGACGGCAAACGTCCCGTACCGCGAGGAAGACCGGGCATGCCCGGCCACGGCATACGGCCGCACGAAGCTGGCGGGGGAGGAGGCGGTCATGCGGGGCTGCCCGGAATCGGTGGTAATCCGCACGGCGTGGCTCTACTCCCGCTTCGGGAACAACTTCGTGAAGACGATGTTGCGGTTAGGACGGGAGAGGGAACATATGGGGGTAGTCTTCGACCAAATCGGCACGCCCACCTACGCGCGCGACCTGGCGGAGGCAATCTTCGCGGTGCTGACGCGCGGGTTCAAGCCGGGAATCTACCATTTCAGCAACGAGGGGGCGGTCTCGTGGTACGACTTCGCGAAGGCGATCCACCGCATAGCGGGCATCACGTCGTGCAAGGTGCGCCCGCTCCGCACGGAGGAATACCCCACGCCGGCGGCACGCCCGCGCTATTCCGTGCTCGACAAGACGAAGTTCAAGGAGACTTACCACGTGGAGATACCGTATTGGGAGGACTCCTTGGCGGAGTGCATCCGCCTGTTGGAACAGGAGTAAACCGACTCACCGGAAGGCATGGACGAGACAGGAAGAAGGAGGACGTTCGCCATCATCTCCCACCCGGACGCGGGAAAGACGACGCTCACGGAGAAGTTCCTTTTGTTCGGGGGGCAGATCCAGACGGCGGGTGCCGTCAAGAGCAACAAAATCAGGAAGACGGCGACGAGCGACTGGATGGAGATAGAGAAGCAGCGGGGCATCTCGGTGACGACTTCCGTCATGGAATTCGAATACTCGGGCTACAAGGTGAACATATTGGACACGCCGGGGCATCAGGACTTTGCCGAGGACACGTTCCGCACGCTGACGGCGGTGGACAGCGCCATCATCGTCATCGACAGCGCGAAAGGGGTGGAGGCGCAGACGCGGAAGCTGATGGCGGTCTGCCGCATGCGCCGGACACCCGTCATCGTCTTCGTCAACAAGATGGACCGCGAGGGGAAAGACCCCTTCGACCTCTTGGACGAGATAGAAGAGGAACTGCAGATTAAAGTGCGCCCGCTCTCGTGGCCCATCAACCAAGGGCAACGCTTCAAGGGCGTGTACGACATCTACGGGCGGAGGCTCAACCTGTTCACGCCCGACAAGCAGAAGATGACGGAGAAGGTGGAGGTGGACATCCGCGGCGTGGGACTGGAAGCCCGCGTGGGTGACGCGGACGCGGCCAGGTTGCGGTCGGATCTGGAGATGGTGGAGGGCGTCTATCCCGCCTTCGACGTGGCGGCATACCGCGAGGCGGCGGTGGCTCCCGTGTTCTTCGGGTCGGCGCTGAACAATTTCGGCGTGGAGGAGCTTCTCGACTGCTTCGTGGAGATTGCGCCAAGCCCGCGCCCGACCCTGGCGGAAGAGCGCGTCGTGAGGCCTGAGGAGCCGAAGTTCAGCGGCTTCATCTTCAAGATTACCGCCAACATCGACCCGAACCACCGCTCGTGCACGGCCTTCTGCAAGGTGTGCTCGGGGCGTTTCGTGCGCGGCGCGCCCTACCTGCACGTGCGCACGGGGAAGAGGGTGCGCTTCTCCTCGCCGGTGCAGTTCATGGCGCAAAGGAGAAGCACGATAGAGGAGGCGTGGCCTGGCGACATCGTGGGACTTCCCGCGGGCGGCATGTTCAAGATAGGCGATACGCTGACGGAGGGGGAGAGGATGCACTTCCGCGGCCTGCCGAGCTTCTCGCCGGAGATGTTCAAGTACATCGAGAACGCGGATCCCATGAAGTCCAAGCAGTGGGAGAAGGGCATCGGGCAACTGACGGACGAGGGCGTGGCGCAACTCTTCGTCAGCCAGTCCGACGGGCGGAAAATCATCGGCACGGTGGGGCAGTTGCAGTTCGAGGTGATACAATACCGCTTGGAGAACGAGTACGGGGCCAAGTGCCGCTGGGAGCCGCTGAGCCTGTACAAGGCTTGCTGGATAGAGAGCGACGACGAGGCGCAGATGGAAGCGTTCAAGAAGCGCAAGTACCGGTTCATGGCGCGGGATCGGGAGGGGCGCGACGTGTTCCTGGCCGACAGCGACTACGTGCTTCAGACGGCACGCAACGATTTCGAGCACATCAGGTTCCACTTCACCAACGAATTCTGAGACAAGGAAAGGAGAAACGCATACGGACATGGAAGAAGACATCAGGCAGGCCGTGGAGGTCATGAGGAGGGGCGGTGTCATCCTCTACCCCACAGACACGGTGTGGGGCATCGGTTGCGACGCGACCAACGAGGAGGCCGTAAGGCGCGTGTACGACATCAAGAAAAGGGACTACGGCAAGGCACTCATCTGCATAGTGGATTCCGAGTACATGCTGCAACGCTACGTCGCGGAGATGCCGGGCGTGGCGTGGGACTTGGTAGAATATGCCACGCGACCGCTCACGGTGGTCTTCGACAAGGCCAAGAACCTGGCGACCAACGTGCTGGCGGCGGACGGAAGCGTGGGCATCCGCGTCACGCGCGAGGAGTTCAGCCGCCGTCTGTGCCACCGCTTTCAGAGGGCGGTGGTGTCTACCTCGGCCAACGAGAGCGGCGAGCCGGCGCCGGCCTGCTTCGACGACATCAGCGAGAAGATAAAGGAGGCGGTGGACTACGTCGCGCTGAGCCGACGGGAAGAGAGGACGGACACCGCCCCGAGCAGCGTCATCAGGATAGGGCGGAACGGCGAGGTGGCCATCATAAGGAAATAAGGGGAAGACATGCGCACGGCAAAAGCGGACTTCACGTTCCTCGAGCGCCTGTTCATCTGGCGGCGGATGAACTTCAGCGAGCACAAGTTCGTCTTGTTCATCAGCTTCTTCGTCGGGGTGCTGAGTGCCTTCGCGGGGCTGTTCCTGAAATGGCTCATCGGCCAGATACAGCACGTGCTGACCTACCGCTTCGACGTCACGGCCTCCAACGAGCTTTATCTGGTGTATCCCGTCATCGGGATTTTCCTGACGGGGCTTTTCGTCCGCCACGTCGTGAGGGACGACATCGGCCACGGCATCACGAGGATACTCTTCGCCATAGCACGCAAGCAGAGCAAAATCAGGGCTCACAACACGTGGTCGAGCGTCATCGCCAGTGCCATCACCATCGGTTTCGGGGGCTCGGTGGGGGCGGAGGCACCCATCGTGCTCACGGGGTCGGCCATCGGCTCCAACCTCGGTCGCCTGTTCCGCACGGACAACAAGACGCTGATGCTGTTGGTGGGTTGCGGGGCGGCGGGAGCCGTGGCGGGCATCTTCAAGGCACCCATCGCGGGGCTCGTGTTCACGCTCGAAGTCCTCATGATAGACCTCACGATGGGCGCGTTGCTGCCTCTGTTGGTGTCGTGCGTGACGGCGGCGGGCGTGACGTTCGCCGTCTCCGGGACGGACACCGTCTTCGAGTTCCACCTGCAGGACGGTTTTTCCGTGCACAAGATACCGGCCTACATCCTCTTGGGCGTGTCCTGCGGGCTGGTGTCACTCTACTTTACCCGCACGATGAACTCGATAGAAGGCGTGTTCCGCAGGCTTTCCGGCCCTTACGCCCGCCTGGCGTTGGGGGGTGTCATGCTGAGCGTGCTCATCTACCTGTTCCCCTCCCTGTACGGCGAGGGCTACGACCTCATCGCCCTGCTGCTCAACGGTAGCGGCGCGGAGGACTGGAACACGGCGATGGACAGTTCGCTTTTCTACGGGCACGGCAACCTGCTGTTGCCTTACCTGGCCTTGGTGCTCGCGTTCAAGGTGTTCGCCGCCACTGCCACCAACGGCGGCGGGGGATGCGGGGGGATTTTCGCCCCGAGCCTGTTCCTCGGCTGCATATCGGGCTTCATCTTCGCCCGCCTGTGGAACTTCTACCACTGCATGGGCATCTGCCTGCCCGAGCGGAACTTCGCCATGATCGGGATGGCGGGGCTGATGAGCGGCGTCATGCACGCCCCGCTGACGGGCATCTTCCTCATCGCGGAGCTCACGGGCGGCTACCAGCTCTTCATGCCCCTGATGATCGTGTCGGTCTGCGCTTACCTGACCATCATCTCGTTCGAGCCCCACAGCATCTACTCCATGCGTCTGGCGAGGAAGGGACAGTTGCTCACGCACCACAAGGACCGCGCCGTGCTCACGCTGATGAGCCTCGACTCGGTCATCGAGAAGTTCGACGAACACCTGTACCCCGACATGGACTTGAGCGAACTGGTGAAGGCCATCGCGGTCTCGCGTCGCGACGTGTTCCCGGTGGTAGACCGGCAACGCCGCTTGGTGGGAATGGTCTATTTGGACAACGTGCGCCCCATCATGTTCCGGCAGGAGCTGTACCACCGCTTCTTGGTGGGCGAGCTGATGAGCGAGCCGGAAGCTCGCCTGAACATCGGCGATTCGATGGACGTGGTGTTGCTCACTTTCGACAAGGCCAAGGCGTGGACGCTCCCGGTGGTGGATTCCGAAGGCACGTTCATGGGCTTCATCCGCAAGTCGCACGTGCTGACCCTCTACCGCAACACCATGGCCGACCTGTCCGACGATTGACAAACAAGGAAATGAGAAAGGAAGACTTGAGAATCGTGTTCATGGGCACACCGGAGTTCGCGGTGGAAAGCCTGCGAAGCTTGGTGGAAGGCGGCTACCGCGTAGTGGGCGTGGTCACCATGCCGGACAAGCCGACGGGACGGCATCAGGGCACGCCGCAACCCAGCCCCGTGAAACGGTACGCGGCGGAGCACGGCCTGCGCGTCCTCCAGCCGCCCAGACTGAAGGACGAGGCGTTCGTGGAGGAACTCCGCTCCCTGCACGCCGACCTGCAAGTCGTGGTGGCCTTCCGCATGCTCCCCGAAGTGGTGTGGGCCATGCCGCCCTTGGGCACGTTCAACCTGCACGCCTCGCTGTTGCCGCAATACCGCGGGGCCGCCCCCATCAACTGGGCTGTGATCAACGGCGAGAGGGAGACGGGTGTCACCACGTTCTTCCTCAAGCATGAAATCGACACGGGAGAAATCATCCGACAGGCACGCGTGCCGATTGCGGAGACCGACAACGCGGGCGCGGTGCACGACAGGCTGATGCGGCTCGGCAGCCGGTTGGTGGTGGAGACGGTAGACCTCATCCTGACGGGTTCCGCCCGCCCCGTGCCGCAGGAAGAGATGATGACGGAAGACCCGTTGCGCCCGGCGCCCAAAATCTTCAGGGAGACCTGCCGGATGGACTGGCAGGGGCGGACGGTAGGACAGCTCCACGACTTCGTGAGGGGCTTGTCGCCCCGCCCCGCCGCCTGGACGGAAATGACAGACGAAGTCACGGGGAAAGTCCTTCCCCTTAAAATATACGAGACGGGGAAAGAGCCTTGCGCGTGTCCCGAACCGCCCGGCACGGTCGTCAGCGACGGGAAGACTTACATGAAAGTGGCCGCCAGCGGCGGCTACCTCCGCTTAGAAGAAATCCAGCCGGCGGGAAAGAAAAGGATGCGCACGGAGGACTTCCTGCGGGGCTTCCGCATGACGGGCGGCCTCCGTATGCGGTAGGGACGCGTCTGACGACATGTCAGCTGTTTCTCGTTTCCGCGAGCAGAATGAAAGGGAAAAGGCTTTTTCACGGTTTGCGGACTGCCGCCGGAAAACGCGAACCAGGAGCGGAGAAGGGCTTTTTCGGATACATTTTTTCAGGATTCGGGCGGTTTTTTCACGTTCATTAAGCAAAACCGTGCGTTTTCGTGCCGAGAAAAATTTCCGTTCCTGCGGAAGAAACACTTTTTTCGTCCGCAGGAAAATCCGGAAAGGTGCGGATTCGGGCGGATTTTCCTCCCGAAAGCGGCGGGACGGACTGCGGAGAACGCGCTTTTTCCTCTATTCGGAGGGAAAAAGGACACGGAACGGAAGTGTCGTCTTGCAAGGGGAAACGCACTTCGGGCTTTCGCGTCCTCCGTCCGCTGGCGCGGGAAGTCATTTTCTTCCGTTCCTTTTGAAAGCGGAAGTCCCTCTTTGGCTGACATTCCGTCTTCCGCAAACGGCGCGGGAACCGCGTATTTTCCGCGCCGTCCCGATTGGCGTGCGAATACGCGATTCCCGAGAGGGCGGAACTGACATTCTGACAAAACGACAGTCGGCGGAAGGCGCGTATTCGGGATCCGCAGGCGACGAGCGTCCGAAACAAGCGGGCGGGCGGTCAGGCGTTCGTCTTCCGGTAGCTCCAGACGGCCACCCAGGCGAACGCCGCCATGAAGCCCGTCATCTTGCCGAGCTGGGGCCACAGGTCGGACAGCACGCACCCTTTCAGGTAAATCATGCGCATGACTTGGATGAAATAGGTCAACGGGTTGAAGGCGGCTATCCACTGCGCCCACTCCGGCATGCTGCGCACGGGGGTGAACAGGCCGCTCATCAGGATGAACACTATCAGGAAGAAGAACATGACGAACATGGCCTGCTGCATCGTGGCGGAGTAATTGGAGACGGTCAGTCCGAAGCCCGACATCGTGAGGATGTAGACGCACGAAAAGAAATATATCAGTCCCAAGTTCCCCGCGGGCACGATGCCGTAAAGCACGGCGGACAACACCAGTCCGACGGACAGGACCACAATCCCCACAATCCAGTAAGGCACCAGCTTGGCGAGTATGAACACGAACTTGCTCAGCGGCGTGACGTTCAACTGTTCGATTGTGCCCACCTCCTTCTCGCTGACGATGTTCAGCGCGGGCAGGAATCCGCAGATGAGCGTCATCATCACGACGAGCAACGCCGGAATCATGAACACCTTGTAGTCCAGATGAGGGTTGTACAGGTTGAGCACGGACAGGCGGACCGCGCCTGCGCCTCCCGTCTCCCGGTTCACGAAATCGCCCGCCACCGCGGAAAGGTAGGAGCTGCCCAAGCCGCCTTTCGTCCCGTTGACGGCGTTGGCGGAAATCTGAAGCCCGACAGGCCGACGCGTCCCCATCGACTTGGCAAATCCGCGGGGGATTTCCAGAATGATGTCCGCTTCCCCGCGCTCCACGCTCTCCAGTGCCCGCTTGTAGTCCGGCGCGTTCTCCACCAAGTTGAAATAGTCCGTCGAGGCGACTTTCTCCACCAGCCGACGCGACAGCGTGGAACCGTCCGAATCCACCACCGCCAGATTGTTGTGCTTGATTTCCAAGTTCGCCGCCCACGGCATGAGAATCATCATCATGCAGGGGAACACCACGATGAGCCGGGGGATGACGGGGTTTCTCCGCATCTGCTTGAACTCTTTTTCTATCAGATATTTCAGTACCATAACTTCTTCCTTTGACTTCGTCCAATGCGGGCGGCGGCTTGGAAAAGCCCGGACCAGTCCGGCTCTCCTCTCGCCTTGCACCGCAATTGACTTCGTCCAATGCGGGCGGCGGCTTGGAAAAGCCCGGACCAGTCCGGCTCTCCTCTCGCCTTGCACCGCAATTGACTTCGTCCAATGCGGGCGGCGGCTTGGAAAAGCCCGGACCAGTCCGGCTTT
>CAYXQT010000100.1:0-7860 GCA_964466445.1 uncultured Paraprevotella sp.
TATCTTTGCGTCGCTATTCGATTACGATGCGAGGATAAGTATTATTTCTCAATTACGCATGCCTTAAAGGTGTAGTTCCGAAATTTTTATAGAGATTTACACAGAGAAAAACGTTTGAAACGTTTGGCGGAGTGCGCTGTAATTCGTAACTTTGTAGTCAATTTAGTCCGGAAAGGCTTAAAAAGTGAGGCCACAACGGCATCCGCCTCAAGGAGAAATCCGTTTAATCCATAAAAATGTACGCAATTGTAGAAATTAACGGTCAGCAGTTCAAAGTCGAAGAAGGCAAAAAGCTGTTTGTACACCACATCCGGAACGCCGAGACTAACCAAGCTGTTGAATTTGAGAAAGTGCTGTTGGTAGACAACAATGGTAACGTAACCATAGGCACTCCCACCGTAGAAGGAGCGAAGGTGGTCTGTGAAGTCGTATCTCCGTTGGTAAAGGGCGACAAGGTGTTAGTGTTCCACAAGAAGAGAAGAAAAGGTTATCGTAAACTGAACGGCCATCGCCAGCAGTTCACAGAAATAACCGTTAAACAAGTTGTTGCTTAATCCTTAAAAGTTAGAAGAAAATGGCACATAAAAAAGGTGTAGGTAGTTCTAAGAACGGTCGTGAGTCAGCATCGAAGAGGTTAGGCGTGAAGATTTTCGGGGGACAGAAATGTATAGCCGGTAATATCATTGTTCGCCAGCGCGGCACGGTTCACTATCCCGGTACGAACGTAGGTATGGGCAAAGACCATACTCTTTACGCGTTGGTGGATGGTATAGTAACTTTCAAGAAAGGTTCCTATAGAGGTCGTCAAGGTAGGAGTGTCGTTTCCGTAGAAGTTAAAGCCGAAGCATGATAGGAGGAATCTATATAATATAAATCAGATGAATTTAATTCCTTAAGTAAATCAAATCGATATTTGTATATTTAAGCGAACAAATTACCTGTTTATCGATTGGGGGCAACGGCACTGTCAGTTTAAAGAGTCCGACAAGTTATACGAAATGTTATCTTGTTTTACAGGAATCAGGGATAAGACATTGACACGCGAGAAGAAAAAACTAAAAAATCAGCAAAATTTAAGTCGTCAATACAGTAATAGTAACTATTCAGCCAAAGTCATAGAAACGTGGTGGCTACACTCATCGTTAGACGAGTGCAAGTGTGGCTTATAAAAGATGATGGGGTGATCAGCGGGAAAAAAACGTCTTTCTCGTGCTGTTTTTGGTACTTCATCGGGAAGTCGGGGTCATGTGACGTACTGGAAGCGTTCGGAGGAAGGTCGGTTTCATCGGAGGATTTTCCGGGTCAGGGTGTGGCTTCTGTCCGGGGCATCAGTCGTCCGGCTTGCCTTTCCGAGGATGGGGATTTTTCCCGGGCGGTACGTCAGTATCGTTATACGCCGGAAAGGATGGATGTCCCTGCCCGAAGAAAAGAAACCGGAAAACCGGCACGGAAATTCGGTTGTCCCGCCAATGATTCGCAAATCAAGGTATATTGTAATTCTCGGCTTCTCCCCGTTGTCGCATCGGAATCTTGTCTCATCGGCATCAGGATTCAGCTTTTCGCGATGTCGTTCAGGATTGTAAAGCCCTCCAATGAGGTCGGTTACATATTCTGCACCGGCTCTTTGTCGGCGACCCGAGTCTTGAAAGATTTTGCGCGGGCATGAGCCATACGGCATACGTATTCCGTATCAACCGGTTCATCATCGGGATACGGGCAGACATTGTATTCGTCGGTCTGTATCGCCGGAGACGGTCGGTCTTGGGGTATGTCCTTGAGGGTATCGCGACCGAGAGTCCTTTTCCGATGGTAACAGACTGCCGTCCCTGCCTCCTTGTCGACCAATCATCGGGTGTGGCGTTTCTTGTAATTGCCGTTCACATGAACCTTACGCCAATCCCCGTCACGGTTGACGATACGGATTCATCCCAAAAGCCTTGTCGGGCATAGGACGGGACGGGCTTCGACAGCGGCTCGCTTGCGCGACCGATTCAGTTTATCGGACTCCGGTGTGCCTGTCTCCTGCCGCAACTTCTGTGAAAATTGCCGGGATGAGATGCGGGATGTCGTCTGAGGAATGGTCGACCGCAAGTTGCGCCAGTGTCCCGATGTCGCGGAAGTTCTTGGAGATGTAGCCTGCTATTGACCCGCCCTTCTCATCAAGAGCTGACCTATACCTTGACCCGATTCTTGGTGTCTTTCATGTCTTCGGCATTTCAGGCCCGACGTTTGCCATCTTCGGCGACAGACCATGTCTCCGTTTCCGTCCTCTTCCTTGCGGAGGAGGAAATGGACGCAGTGTCCAACGAACCCGCTTACCCTTACGTTTTTCACAACGGACGTAACCGTCTCACCGGGTGCAGAACCAGCACATGGCAAAGGCTATCGTCTCGATGACAAGGACGGCCAAGAGGCGGTTGAACCTCCTGATATGCTTATGGATTGCATTAGGTTTTCCCTTGTGCCGGGGTATCACCCACCTCGTTTTGGCCAGACATTCCAGATAATACGACTTGAAAGGATGGACGCAACGAATTTCCCACGGTTTGTCGCTGCCCGAGAAATGCACCACGACCGGACGCTCCTTCCATCGGCCCACTTCCCCGAACTTAGGGGCATGCAGTCTGATTCATTGCCGATAGCGCGAGTACCACAAACCTTGAAAATTATATTCATACGGGAGATACTTCACCGCGCCGTGCAGTACCGCGTTCAAGGCATCCTGATTCGGCAAAAGACACTTTTCCGGATGTTCCCGGACGAAAGCCGCCAGCCAGCGTGCCATGTCATGCTCCCGCCAATAGTCCAGATTGACCAGTAGCACTCCCGAATATAAAGGGGCTAAGGACACCTTTCATACACCTAACTCCCGGAACTTCCTGGCATGCACCCAACGGTATATGGCAATGGTCAGGTTGAGCACCCTGCGGGTCTTCAACTTCCGCCAAGGACGGAAATACGGCTTGTCCAAGATTCGGTTTCGGATATTGTATCGGTTTACGGAATCGATCACGTTGAAAATTTCCGGATAATCCCGTTCTGTGATTTTTCTTTGCCATCTGAGGCTGACCGCATAGATATTCAGAGCTTTGTCGATAAAGTGTATTTGGTTGGCCAATATGGTTGGGTCTTGCCGAATTTGACTGTCCAAGTGATGAAACATGAAATTGATCACTTTGCAGATATGCGATAAGTTCCCCTTTATGGACTGCATGCCGGTAGATTGCCCTTCCCTTCCGATGAAATAATAATAGAGGTATAAGTCGAATATGATGAAATTCCTGATGCGGTCTATCGGAAGGAAACAGTATTGGAAGTCGGTGTAGCATATTCCTTCTATATGACGCAGGTTTACCCGTCTTAGTATTTCTGTCTTGTAGGTCATGCTATGCATGTTGAATTCTTCGCCACAAGTATGTTTGCTTATATTGAAAGTCGAGATGTCATAAACCTTATTGTATTCGACACCATGGAAGGGGAAATGCGTAACGACGATATGGTGATTGTCTTTGTCAATCTTGTATTCCGTACGTAGCGTGATGAACAAGTCCGCATCACAATTCTTCAATACGTTCAACAGCTTGGATAGAACCTCCGTGTCCATCCAGTCGTCCGCGTCCAAGGGTCTGAAGTATTTCCCGTTTGCCGTTTGCAGCCCCGCATTGATGCACGAACCATAGTGACCGTTCTCCTTGTCGATGATGCGGACTATGTCCGGCCTTTTCTGTTGAAAGGCTTTCATGATTTCCGAAGAGCGGTCTTTGCTGCCGTCATTTACGACAATGACCTCCAATGTCGGAGGTATGCAAGAAGCGGTTACGGATTCTAAACATTTGGCGAGATACTTTTCCATGTTGTAGGTCGGTATCACCAATGTGAGGAGCTTGTATGGCTCTTGTGACATAATGCTGTTTTTGGTTGCTTATAAAGGTAAATATTCTATTTCCGGGTAGAACGTCAGTCCGTCATGGCATCCTTTCCTTACGGCATCCAAGAACTCTTGTTCGCGTCCGTCTTTACGGCGGTTGATTCTTCGTTTCAGTATACGAAGCTTGTTCCATACCGACAGTCTGAACAAAAGCCAGTTCGGTTGTTCCCGGTGCTTAAAGTAGCACGTGTTGCGCGTTTGATAGTAAAAACGTTTGGCCATATTGGCCGGTGCATGTTCGATATCAGGGTCATATACGTCTGGGGTCTTGTGTACGGCAATGCTTTGTTCTGTATAGTAGTTTTTGAATCCGGCTCTTGTGATTCTGAGGGTGTATTCGATATCGTCGAACCAGATGAAGAATTCTTTGATGGGCAGGCCGACCTTGTAGACCGCACGGGTGCTGACCAAGACCGAGACGAAAGTGCAGACTTCACAACGGATGGCCGTGATGCCGTTATTGCCAACAGTGTCGTTTTTTAGTCCCCCGGGTACGTTGCGAGGATGAATGGTATTATCCGTCCAAAGCACTTTGCTGCAAACGAACCCGATGTCATCGGATTGTACGGCTGTTTGCATAAGGGCTTCCAAGGCTTCCGGGGAGGGAATGGTGTCATCGTCCATCATCCATGTGTAATCTCCTCCGCCGAGGGCGGAGGTCTTTACACCTAAAGAGAAGCCCCCGGCTCCCCCGATATTCCGTTCCGTGCGGACGATTCGGAATCGTGGGCGTATGGAATATGATTTCAGGTATTCTTCCGTACCGTCCGTGGAACAGTTGTCTATTACGATAACCTCCTGTATCGGATAGGTTTGTTTCTCTATGGCAACCAGACATTCCTTAAGCAATGCAAGTCGGTTGTATGTGACTACTACGCAGTTGACTTTCATTTCTTTCGTCTTCATGGTCGGGGGAGGTAAGTTTCGAGGATATGCCCATAATAGGTCTTCTTGCCTTCGGCAGTAGTCCTGCGAAGCGGCGGCTTGTAAGTCACCTTGTGGAAATCGTACCGGGTGCAAAATTCGTTCCACTTTTCTTCCGAGAACTCTTCGTTCAGGCATTTGCCCAGCGGCCCCATTTCGGTGACGGGTACCCTTTCCACCATGTCACGCACCGCCGGGATGTATCTGCGGGCCATGGCGAACGTGTAATCCAGAAGCAGGTAGTCAATCAGCCTCCTATGTTTCTTCCAATAGCTGAGATGCATGTCGGCGATGAACGAGGGCAGGACATTGCCCTTCCCGCAAGCCACGAAAAAGCTGACCCAGCCGCCTTGCGAGACGTTGTAGTAACGGGTATGGTGGTGGCAAGTCCAGAAAAAGTCTTCCGGACGGATGAACGTGCCGAGGGGCTTGGAGGGTATCAACAGCGTGCTGTCCATCCATATCCCTTCGTGCCGCGCCAGCAGCATCATGCGCAGGATGTCCGAAAAGTGGGTGAGGTCGATTTCTCCCGACTGCTGTTTCCGGACGACATAGTCGGGCAGGTCTACATAGTCCTTGTAATTCCTTTCCGTGACGAGGACGACCGGATGGCCGTCGGAGAACCGGCGCATGGCGTTGAGGCAGGCTCTCGCGATGTCCGGCATCGCGTCTTCGCCCTGCCACCAGCACGTCCATACCGGCGAGGTCTCCGTGATAGGCTCGTACACGGGCACGTAGTCCCGCGTGTACCGGGCAATCAGTTCCTTGCCTCCCGCGCGACGGAGCAGGTGGTGCATGATGAGCCGTTGCTTGCACCTGACGGAGAACTTTTCGGCACGCTTGAAGAAGCCTTTCATTTTTCCCATGACGGTGGACTTTTGGGTGACGTTCCGGTTCACAGGGATTCCAGCCGGATATACTTGGCTTTCCTTATACCTATATAATAAGGTAACAGGCGGAAGAAGCGTTTGAGACGGTTCTTCGCGCTATGCCACGGGCGTTCCCCTTTCCACGGGGTGAGGTCGAGGTAATGGAAATAAGCGTCCCGCAGGGGGTGCTGGCTGTCGTAGCTCCACGGTTTCCGGTTGGTGTAATGCAGGATGACCGGACGCTTCAATGCTTCGGCGTGAGCCTGCGCCATTGTCTGCGCCCCATGCGGATCGTGTCCCGGCAGGGCGCAAGCGGGCTTGCCCCCTCCTTCCGGCTTGCGCCGCGTTTCCGGACTTATGGCCGGACGATTGCGGTAGAAACCGTCTTGCACGTTCCATTGCAGTCCCACCAACGTCTTGTGCTGGTGTAGCACGGAGTTCAGCAAGTCCTGGTCGTTGAATATGATACGTTCCGGATAGGCGCGGTAATAGTCGGTACAGGCTTGGGCGATGCGGTGTTCCCGCCAATATGCGAGGTTGACAAGGAGGACGCCGGAATTGAAATACGAGTCTTCCGCCGGATATTGCAGGATCTCGTAACGCCGCAGGTCCTTGCACCCGGTATCTTCTACCGCGGCCACTCCCGTATGGTCGTCCAAGGGCGTGCGCCACAGCGGGGTGATGTCTCCCAGCACCACGGTGTCGCAGTCCAGATATAGCACGCGGTCTATGTCTTCGGGCAACAGGACGGAGAGGAAGCACCTGTAATAGGTGGTCAGCGACAGGCGGTTGTGGGTGGCTCGGATGGTGAAACCTTCCAACATGCGTGCGTCCGGCACGTAATAGCGGACTTCGTTCCCGTATTTCCCGGACAGGGCTGTCAGGATGTCCCGGTCGTTCGCCGCCAAGTCCTGCGCGACGACATGGACGGTGAAGGCCTCCTTCGGGTTGTTCTCGAACAAGGAGACCAAGGTGACGGCGCAATGCGGCACGTATTTGCGGTCTATGTTACAAGCTATGTGTATCATCCTGTCGCGTGCGTTTCATGGTTGTCACTGTCGTTGCCCGGAGAGCCGGAAGTATTTGTCCATCACCATGAGGGAGATGAGCCGTTCCCTTTCCTTGTCCCGGAACTGCCAGACGTATTCATGGGCGTGGCGGATGATTTCTTCCGCCCGTTCCGGATGGCGGGCATAATACCGCAGTTTCTCGGGCAAGTCGGAGAAGTCCTCCTCCACTTCCACGTAATGGTAGTCTGCAACGAGCGTCCCTTCCATGAACCACGTCTCGCAGGTGGGACGCGTCATGACGGCCAGAGAGTTGGACGACATGACCCATTTGAGGTTCGAGGCCACGTCGTTCCCCTCCAAGGCCATGATGAACTTATAATCCAGATGCTCGCGGATGGTCTTCTTCTCCCTCATCCATTCGTCCGGGCAGCCCTCGTTCCGGCCTACCACGCCGCAGTCGAACATCGGATGTCGGAAGAACGCCTCCAAGAATTTCCCGCGCACCCGGCTTTGGCGGATTTTCCCGCGGAAGATGGCCATGTCCTTTTTCTGACGGAAAGGCATCGTGTCGCGCACGAACATGAAATGGCGCAGCTTGTCTAACTTCAGCAGGACGGAGTTGCTGTTGTCGCCCGATAGCAGCCGGCTTTTGACGACCGTGGGCGTTTCCGGGGTGAAATACACGTCGCCCGGACAGAAATTCCAACGGAAAGACTTGGGGAACCACCGGGTCACGTCATGCTGGTCGAAGAAGTAAGCCGTATGGAACATCTTGCGGGCATAGTCCCCCGTCCGTCCGGTGTAACAAATCCAGCTGCGCCCGCGGGTGAGCCTGTCCGTGTCGGGGACGCGGAACGGCCTGTCCGTCTTGGCGTAATAGTCGGCACGCCTCAGCATGTAACCGTAATCGGGACGCTCAGCCGCCCGGGCGAGGAGACCGCGCAACCGGTGCCGGTAAAGGAAGTCCGGGACGGCCAGCCCGACAAAGCCGGAAAGGAAGTCAAGGAACTTGACGGGCTTCCCGCTTGTCAGTTTGTAAACGATGCTGTCTCCCATACGCTAAGTGGTCATTTGCTTGAATATGGATTGATTGCAAATCTCTCTCTCGGGAAGAGGAAGACTGAACGGC
>CAYXQT010000101.1:0-7712 GCA_964466445.1 uncultured Paraprevotella sp.
ACATTTCCTCTAATAATTTTGCACTTGTCAGTTGACTCTGCACAACTTTGCAAAAAAATCATAAGCCGGAGGAATACTTGCCTCCAATTTTGCTACCATGCGGTTGAAATGATTAAATTTGCGGCATGAAAAAGATATTATTAGCTGTGGGGGCGTACTGCATGTCGGTCGCTCCCGCGTCCGCCCAGAAAGACAACGGCCACAACTTTGAGATTTCAAAGAACCTGGAAATCTTCAATGATATTTATAAGCAACTGGACATGTTCTACGTGGATTCCTTGTCGGCTGATACGGTGATAGAGTGGGGAATAGATGCCATGTTGCGGCAGGTGGATCCCTTCACGGTGTATTATCCGGAAGAGGGGATGGACGAGCTGAAAGAGATGACCACCGGGAAATATGCCGGCATCGGGGCTATAATCCGGCTCTATAAGAAAGAAGACCGGGTGATGATTGTGGAACCTCAGGAAGACAGTCCGGCCACGGAAGCCGGAGTGAGGGGCGGCGACTTGATTTTGTCCATCGACGGGGAGGACATGAAGGGAAAGAGCACGCAGGAAGTAAGCGAGAACTTGCGGGGCGACGCGGGGACGACTTTCGAGCTGACCGTGAAGCGTGCCGGGGCAGAGCGTCCTTTGTCGTTCAAGATTACGCGCCGGAATATCGTGATGCCCCCCGTGCCCTATTACGGGATGGTGGCGGACGGCATCGGCTATGTCTATTTCGAGCGTTTCGTTGACGGCTGCTCGCGCGATGTCCGCCGTGCCGTAATCGACTTGAAGGAACGGGGCGCAAAGGCGTTGGTGATAGATATGCGCGGCAATCCGGGCGGCCCGCTGAGCGAGGCTGTGGAGGTGACGAACCTGTTCGTGCCCCGCGGGCAGAAAGTGGTGTACACGAAAGGGAAACTGGCTTCGGTAAATTCGGAGCATTACACGAATAAAGAACCCTTGGACGTGGATATTCCGATAGCCGTGCTGGTGGACGGCTCCACGGCATCTTCGGCAGAAATCGTTTCCGGGGCGTGGCAGGACTGGGATCGTGCCGTGATAATCGGCGAGCGCACCTACGGCAAGGGGCTGGTGCAGATAATTCGTGAAATGCCTTATCACGGAAGTCTGAAGGTGACGACGAGCCGCTATTACATTCCCAGCGGACGTTGCATTCAGGCGTATGACTACCGTCATTTGAATCCGGACGGTTCCGCGGGGACGTTGCCGGACAGTTTGACGAAAGCGTTCAAGACGGCGCGGGGCCGTGAAGTCCGCGACGGGGGCGGCATCACGCCGGACGTCGTGATTGCGCCGGACAGTCTCCCGTCCATCGTATATGACATGGCCAATTCCGACGTACTGCTGGACTACGTCAACCGTTACACGCAGACGCACGACACCATCGCGCCGCCTGGCGAGTTCTCCCTGACGGACGCGGACTACGCCGAGTTCGTGAAGATGGCGGAGGAGAGCGACTTCACCTACAAGCGCCGCACGGAAGAGGTGATGAATCTGTTGGAGCAGACGGCTCGTTTCGAGGGGTGCTACGAGGATGCCAAGCCGGAATTCGAGGCTCTGGCCGCGAAGATGAAAGGCGGCTTGGCCGCCGACCTGAATCTTCCGAAAAGCAAGGAGGAAATCAAGTCAGTGCTGGAAAGCGACATCGTGGCCCGGTATTATTTCAAGCGGGGAGTTGTCCGGCAACAGTTGAAGACGGACGAGGATCTGAAAGCGGCCTTGGAAATCCTGACGGACAAGGAACGCTATGAAAGCCTGCTAAAACCGGAGAAGGAATGAAACGGAGAAAGGCGAATCCCAACAAGGGCATCATGTTCGGCATCATAGGCATGTCCGTCGTCGTGCTGGCAGTCGCCGTGTCTTTCTGGATATGGTGTTTCCCCGGCGGGACGCATGGAGCGGAAAGGGCGCGGACGGAGTACCGGATATCGTTGGACGAAGGTTTCCGGGGCGACAGCGTGCAACTTCAAGTCAATGACAGCATGGTGTTTAGCCGAAGGGTCGCCGCAGGGTCGCCGGAAATCGTCGTGGCGGTGCCCGACGAAGAGAACTTATTGATGGTGATATGTCCGGAAGCTGATGCGGTCAGTTCGTTCAGGCTGCCTCCGGGAGGAGGGCGCGTCGTGTTGCGAAACCGTGGCGAAACGGTGTCCATGGAGACTTTTTGAGCCGGATTTCCTCAAAAGGCGTAAAATAACTGTTTGAAAACTTGGCAGATTATTGCTTTTTGCCTACTTTTGCAACCGCATGTTGAAGTGAGGGGCTTGACAAGGCCCCTCACTTTGCATTTAACAAAGGTGATTGCATGATAGAAAAGAGCGTCGTAAAAGGGCTGGTGGAAGAGTGGCTGGAAGGTAAGGATTACTTTCTGGTGGACGTGACCGTGAGCAAGGATGACCGTATCGTGGTGGAAATAGACCACGCGGAGGGAGTGTGGATGGACGACTGCGTGGAACTGAGCCGTTTCATCGAGAGCCGCCTGAACCGCGAGGAAGAGGACTATGAACTTGAAGTGGGCAGTGCCGGGATAGGGAAGCCGCTCAAAGTCTTGCGGCAATACGTGAGCCACGTGGGGCGCGAGGTAGATGTGCTCACGGCGGACGGGCGCAAGCTTCACGGCGTGTTGACGGCCGCCGGGGACGAGAGCTTCGAGGTGACGGTGAAAGTCAAAGAAAAGCGGGAAGGGGAGAAGCGTCCGAAATGGACGGAAGAAACGGTAGTGCTGCGGTATGACGAGGTAAAGTACACGAAGTATTCAATAAGTTTCAAATAAGATCATGGCAAAGAGAGCAGAGACCATCAGTCTGATTGACACATTCGCGGAGTTCAAGGAGACGAAGAATATCGACCGCGCCACGTTAGTGAGCGTCTTGGAGGAGAGTTTTCGCAACGTCATCGCGAAGATTTTCGGGTCGGACGACAACTACGACGTGATAGTGAACCCGGACAAGGGAGACCTTGAAATCTACCGCAACCGCACGGTAGTGCCGGACGGGGAGGTGAAAGACGGCAACCGGGAAATCGCCTTGGCGGAGGCACGCCTGATTGACGAGGATTACGAGACGGGGGAGGAAGTGAGCGAGAGGGTGGACCTTTCCGGGTTCGGGCGGCGAGCCATCCTGACCTTGCGCCAGACCTTGGCGGGTAAGATTCTGGAACTGGAACATGACAGCCTTTATAACAAGTATAAGGATCGCGTGGGCGAAATCGTGAGCGCGGAGGTATATCAGACATGGAAGAAAGAGATGTTGCTGACGGACGACGAGGGCAACGAGCTGATTCTGCCGAAGACGGAACAGATTCCCTCGGACTTCTACCGCAAGGGGGAGACGGCGCGGGCGGTGGTGGCACGCGTGGACAACACGAACAACAATCCGAGAATCATCCTGAGCCGCACTTCCCCGGTGTTCCTGCAACGTCTTTTGGAGGCGGAAGTCCCGGAAATACATGACGGCCTGATTACGGTGCGCAAAATCGCCCGCATGCCGGGGGAGCGTGCCAAGATAGCGGTGGAGAGCTATGACGACCGCATCGACCCAGTAGGCGCCTGCGTCGGGGTGAGGGGCAGCCGCGTGCACGGCATCGTGCGTGAACTGCGCGGAGAGAACATCGACGTAATCAACTACACGCAGAACATCTCGCTGCTCATCACGCGGGCGTTGAGCCCGGCGAAGGTGAACAGCGTGCATGTCCATGAGGAGGAACACAAGGCGGAGGTGTACCTGAATCCGGACCAGGTCTCGTTGGCCATCGGGAAGAGCGGGCTGAACATCAAGCTGGCGAGCATGCTGACGGAATATACCATAGACGTGTTCCGTGAAACAGGAGAAACCGAAGGCGAAGAGGACGACATTTACTTGGACGAGTTCGCGGGCGACATCGAGGATTGGGTTCTGGAAGCACTGAAAGGCATCGGAATGGAAACGGCGAAAGACGTGCTGAACGCGCCGCGAGAGACGCTGGCGTCGCGGACGGACTTGGAGGAAGAGACGGTGGACGAGGTGCTGAGAATCTTAAGAGAAGAATTTGAGGAAGGAACGAGCGACGTATGAGCATAAGACTGAACAAGGTAACCAAAGAATGCAACGTAGGACTTAAGACTGTCGTCGATTTCCTGCGGAAAAGGGGATTTAGCGACGTGGAGGACAACCCCAACGCCAAAATCACCGACGAACAGTACCAGATGGTGGTGGCAGAGTTCAAGAAGGACAAGGGACTGAAGGACGACGCCACCGCAGTGTCCCTCAAGTTGCAACGCAAAGGGAAGAAAGGGACTGTCGCAATTCCGGAGGAGAGGCCGGCGGCAATCAAGACGGAGACCGAGACGAAACGGGAACACGGGCCGAAAATCGTGGGACATATCGACTTGGACAAACTGCATGCACGAAAACCGCCGGTTGTCCCGAAGGATAAAGAGACTCCGCCCCCTGAAAGACAGGATGAGGTGAAGGCAGAGGCTCCCGCGGCGGAACAGACCCCGGAACCGGAGGAAACGCCCCGGACGGAGAAGGAGAACCCCGAAGAGCAGAAACCGGCGGACGAACCGGAAAAAGGCGAAGCCATCGGCACGGAAACGAACGGCGTGTTCCGTCTGAACCATACGGCGCAGGATATCCTCCAGCTCAAGGTGAAGGGACATATAGACTTGTCGGCCATGAACCAGTCTACCCGTCCCAGGAGAAAGACGAAAGAGGAGAAGCGCAAGGAGCGTGAAGAAAAGAACAAGCAGGCGGGCGGCGACCGTACGCGTCAAGGCGGCGGGACGGGACAAAACGCGGCGGAAGGCAAGAAGAAACGCGTCCGTATCGGCAAGGAACGCGTGGACGTGAATGCCGTGGCGAACCAACAGAACGGGAAAAGGCGGGAAGACGTGTCCGCCCCGACCCGGCAGGGCGGCAAGCATAACAAGAACAAGCCCCTCCGACAGCCCGTAATCAAGGCGGAAGTGTCCGATGAAGACGTGGCCAAGCAGGTGAAAGAGACGCTGGCCCGCTTGACGAACAAGAAGAAAGCCGGAAAGGGCGTCAAATACCGCAAGGAAAAGAGGGAGAACGCCCGCATCTTCATGGAAGAGCGGCTCGAAGAACAGGCCGTGGAGAGCAAGACGCTGAAACTTACCGAGTTCGTCACGGCGAACGAACTGGCCGTGATGATGGATGTACCCGTCACACAGGTCATCAGCACGTGCATGAGCATCGGAATCATGGTGTCCATCAACCAGCGAATGGATGCCGAGACCATCAACTTGGTGGCCGACGAGTTCGGCTTCAAGACGGAGTACGTCAGCGCGGAAGTGTCCGAGGCGGTGAACGAGGAGGAGGACGACGAGGAGGATCTGGTGCCGCGCGCCCCCATCGTGACCGTCATGGGGCATGTGGACCACGGCAAGACTTCCTTGCTCGACTACATACGCAAGACGAACGTCATCGCCGGCGAAGCGGGCGGCATCACCCAGCATATCGGCGCCTATAACGTGACGCTGGACGGCGGACGCCACATCACTTTCCTCGACACTCCGGGACACGAGGCGTTCACGGCCATGCGTGCCCGCGGGGCGCAGGTGACGGACATCGCCATCATCATCATCGCGGCGGACGACGACATCATGCCGCAGACGAAAGAGGCCATCAACCATGCCATGGCCGCAGGCGTGCCTATCGTGTTCGCCATCAACAAGGTGGACAAGCCGGCGGCAAACCCGGAGAAGATAAAGGAGGGGCTGGCGGCCATGAACTTCTTGGTAGAGGACTGGGGCGGCAAGTACCAGAGCCAGGACATCTCGGCGAAGAAAGGGACGGGCGTGGCGGAACTTTTGGAGAAAGTCCTGCTCGAAGCCGAGATGCTCGACTTGAAGGCGAACCCGAACCGCAAGGCGACGGGCTCCGTCATAGAATCTTCCTTGGACAAGGGACGCGGCTACGTGGCCACGGTGCTGGTGTCGAACGGCACGCTCCATGCGGGCGACATCGTCCTGGCGGGCACGAACTACGGGCGCGTGAAGGCGATGACCAACGAGCGCAACCAGCGCGTGAAAGAAATCGGCCCGTCCCAGGCGGCCACGATTCTGGGTCTGAACGGCGCGCCGACGGCAGGCGACACGTTCCACGTGATGGACACGGAGCAGGAGGCACGCGAAATCACGAGCAAGCGCGAGCAGCTGCAGCGCGAACAGGGACTGCGCACGCAGAAAATCCTGACGCTGGACGAGGTGGGCCGGCGTATCGCCATGGGCGGCTTCCGGGAGCTGAACGTCATCGTGAAAGGAGACGTGGACGGCTCCGTGGAGGCCTTGAGCGACTCCCTGATGAAGTTGTCCACGGAGAAGATAGCCGTGAATGTGATTCACAGAGGCGTGGGACAGATTTCCGAGAGCGACGTGGCCCTGGCCGCGGCCTCCGAAGCCGTCATCATCGGCTTCCAGGTGCGCCCCTCCGCCCAAGCCCGCAAGACGGCGGAGCAACAGGGCGTCGACATACGCCTCTACTCCATCATCTACGATGCCATCGGCGAGGTGAAGGCCGCCATGGAGGGCATGCTCGCTCCCGAAGTGAAAGAGGAAGTGACGGGCATGATGGAAATCCGGCAGGTCTACCACATCAGCAAGGTGGGGACGGTGGCCGGCGCTTACGTCACGGACGGCAAGGTGCAGCGCACCAACAAGGCGCGCGTCATACGCGACGGCATTGTGACGCACACGGGGCAAATCAATACCTTGAAGCGTTTCAAGGACGACGTGAAAGAGGTGGTCGCCAACTTCGAGTGCGGCATCAGCCTCGTGAACTACAACGACCTGCGCGAGGGCGACATGATTGAGACTTATCAAGAGGTGGAAGTAAGAGCCAAATTGTGACGGAAGGATGAACGCGACGGATGTTCTGATAATCGCTGTCGCCTTGGCGGGCTTCGTCAAGGGAATGGTGTGCGGCTTTTTCCGACAAGTGGTCTCCATCGTGGGCTTTCTGGTAGGGTTGTTCGTCGCCTTCATGCTTTATTCCGCGTTGGGCGACTGGATAGCCCCCCACATAGGAAGCGGCGTGACCGCGGGACGGGCGTTGGCATTCATCCTTTTGTGGATAGGCGTGCCCGTGGGGCTGTCGCTGGTGGCGTTCCTGCTCACCAAGGCGGTCGAGTCCGCGCATCTGGGATGGCTGAACCGGACGGGCGGGGCTTTGCTCGGCGGGTTGAAGTACATGGTCTTCCTGAGTTGCGTGTTGAACGTGGCATGGGGGTTGCGACTGGTTTCCCCCGCCATGGAGGAGTCACGCCTCTACCGCCCCGTATGCGCCTTGTCGGGCAAGCTGTTCGACATGTGCAAGGCGCGAGTGACCCATGCCGGGGACGGGAAAACTTCATGTCTCCAAGACGAAGGGGCGGCGGACGGACCGGGACAGGACCGAACGCCGCGCGGGCGGGAGCGGGACGGTTGAGTACCTGCTTCCGGCACGGCCACGTCGCAAGCACGGGCGTTCGTCGGGAACGTCCGGGGTTTCCCTTACACCTTATTATATATATACCTTATTATATAGGAAGACGAAGGCGGGAACGTGCCCGGAGGGAGGCACTTCTCCCGTTCCTCCTGGGTTAGACTGAACGGCATGAAAGAAACGCATGAGAAAAGCGGAGGCTCTCCGGGCGGACGGAAACGTCCGGACGGGGAAAAGAACCGCTTCGTCCGCATGGTGGCGCACAAGAAATACGAGT
>CAYXQT010000102.1:0-7704 GCA_964466445.1 uncultured Paraprevotella sp.
ACATACGCCCTCCGCGAAGTTCCTCCGCGAGAATCTTCTTTACGCGAAGCTCGACGACGAGCTTTGGGACTTGTTGCAGGACCGCGGCAACAGGGAATATCTGAAACAATCCATCGTGCGCCGTTACCTTGAGGACTGACGGCGCGGAATGCGACAACCGCAAAACAAACTACCGAAATGGCCAGGACATACAACGACATCATCAAGAGAAGAGCCGGACGAGCCGCCTATTCCATAGAAGAAGAGAAAGGGAAGGACTGGACTTCGTTCATCCCCAACGAACAGTTCAACAAAGTGCTGGACACCGTGTTGCGGGCCGTGCGCGGCAACGACATCGACGCACACAAGTCGTTCTGGATCGACGGCACCTACGGCACGGGGAAGAGCCACGCCGCCGCCGTCATCACCCACCTGCTCTGCGACCCCGTGGACGACATCCGCGAGTGGGTGGACTACGAATACCACGACAGCAAGTTCGCGGCCCTGCGCGAAGCCGTCTACGCCGTGCGCCGGGAGAAGCGGCTGTTGCCCGTGAAAATCGAGGGGCTGAAAGCCATGTCGTCCCCGGCCGACCTGCCGCTCGTGCTACAGTCCGCCGTGACGCGGGCGCTCGGCACGAGCCATCCGGGCATCGTGGTGGACACCGACTACGAGACGCTGGCGCGGAACGTCGAGGACAACCGCGCCATGTGGAACGACCTCGTCGCGCGGGACGGCGGCCTGCGTGCCGTGGCCCCGGACCTCAAGTTGCTTTGCGGCAAGCTGCGGAACAAGGACATGGGAGTTTTCCAAAGGGCGAAGGCCGCGCTCCACGCCGCGAACATCCACGTGTTCCTCAACCAGAACGACATCGCCGAGTGGCTGACGGAAATCCAGGAGGAACTGCGCAGGACATCCCCCTGCACGGGCCTGCTCATCCTGTGGGACGAGTTCACCGACGTGATGAGCGACAGCATCGGCCTGCAGGTGCTGAAAGCCTTGCAGACCGTCGCGCAGAAATTCGCCAACCCGGAGAACGACAGCTTCCTCTTCCTCATCTCCCACCCCTCGGCCTTCAACAAGCTCGACCCGGAGACGGTGAAGCAGACCGATGGCCGTTACCACCGCATGAAATACAACATGGAGACGGTGTCGGCCTTCAAGATAATGTCGCGCAAGTTCGAAATCACCGACCCGGAACTGCACGGCCGCCTGAGCCGCGAGTTCTACGCGGACAACCGGCGGCTGATAGACGACCTCGTGCAACCCAGCAACGACCCGGAGGAGACGCGCAAGGACTTGATGCAGCTCTTCCCCCTGCACCCCGGCACGGCGAACCTCGCCACGTACTACGCCACCGTGATAGGCTCGTCGAGCCGGAGCGTGTTCGAGTTCATCGGGCAGAACCCGGCCATGGAGCGTTTCCTCGCGAGCGAGGAGGCCTTCCGGAACCGCGAGCTCGTCACGGCCGACTACCTGTGGGACTTCGTGCTGGACGTGTTCCGCGAAGACGTGGCGAACTACTCGGCGGTGACGGAACGCTACAGCACCTACGCCCAGCACGTCAGGAGCCGCGGCGAGGCCGCCTCGGCCGTCTTCAAGGCCGCGTTGCTCCTCAACGCGTTCAACAACATCTCGGCCGACAACGAGAGCCACAGGTTCGTGATTCCCACGGAAGAAAACATAGCGGGCTTGTTCGCCGGCACCCGATACGAGGATGAGGCTTACGAAGTGCTCGACTGGTTCAACGAGCAGAGCATCATACAGCGCGACCCCACGGGCGTGTACTCCGTGCAGTTCTCCGCCCTTCCCCCGCAGGAGATAGAAGGAATAAAGAAAGGACTCATGGAGGGCGACTACCGCTACGCGTCCGGGGTGTTGAAGTTCGACGGCACGGCGGAAGAACACGTGGAGAATAAACTCTTGCAGAAAAAAGTAATCCACGTGTGGGATTCCGAATGCTTCTCCGAAGCGGCCAACGACTACGTCCTGCGTGATGCCATACGACGGAGGAAAAAGAATACTTACGAGTGCAACCTGTTCATAGCGATGTTCTTCGCGCTCGACCACGAGGAGGCGGCGCGTCTGCGCAAGTTCGCCGAGAAAGTCTCAATGGAAGGAAAGGAGGACAAGGAACTCGCCGACATCGCCTACGTGGTGTTCGACACGCCGTTCGGCGAAAAGGAATACGAGCGGTTCATCGAATACGCGGCCAACTGCGTCGCGGCACAGAAGCACGGTTTCGTGGAACAGACTAAGGTGCACCAAAACCATGCCGCCGGAATGGTGAAGGAGTGGATGGACAAGGCCGGGCGCGGCAACGTCAACATTTACGTGCACGGCGAGGAAATATCCGTCGCGGCACGGCATCTTTCCTCCATGCTCAACGACAACGTCGCCCCGGAAATATTCCCCTTGGCTCCCGACGCGATTGAAATCGTGCGCCACCGCTCGCCCTACACGTTCTGGAAGACGCAGGTGTCGAAAGAGATTATCCGCCGCGTAATCTCCGCCACCGGCAAGTCGGAGCTGGACGAGCTCGGGGCGGCGATGGCTCCTTTCAAGTACGTCGTGCAGGATGCCCTCGACGAGAACCTGCATTGGCGGCAGGGCATGGACGAGAACCATCCCCTGAAAGCCGTGCACGACTTCGTGAACACCCGCATCAGGAACGCCAACAAGTCGCAGACGTTCAACTTCGCGGAGAAGTTCGGCGACCTGTGCCGCCCGCCCTACGGCCTGTCGCCCAACTACGCTTCGGCGGGCATGGTGGCCTTCGCCCTGCGCGGCTACGTGGGCAAGATTTTCGACCCGCTCGGCAAGCCGCTCGACGCGAACAACCTCGCCGACAGCATCGCCGAACTCTTCACCGTGTGGGACAAGGGCAAGTCGCCCGCGAAGCTCAACTTCAAGTTCCAGACGCCCGAGGAAGGCAAGCTGTGCAAGGCGCTCGTCAGCCTCTTCCGCCTCGACAAGCTGAAAGAGTACGCCGACATCGCCAGCCTGAAGAACGCGCGTTCCGTCATCACCGGCCCTTTCCTCGAACAGAAAGGCTACCCCCTCTGGACGCTCAAGTACGTGGACGAGGACTTCGCCCGCACCAACCCCGTCCTGACGCTCGGCGAAGACCTGCGCCGCCTGTTCGACGACATCGTGAGGATTTGCACCGACACGGAACTGAGGAACCCGGCACTCGTGCAGGAGACGCTCGACCTCATCGGCAGATACCGCTTCGACGTGCAGAACTATTTCAACAAGCCCGGGGCTTTCAAGAACGGCTTCGACAACTTCCTGCGCCGGACAGCCGGGGAAATCGGCCTGAAGCCGGAGGAAGTCCCCGAAGCCTACGCTTTCATCAGGCAGAACCTGCAGTCCACCGTGGGCTACTGGACGGAGGACGAAGTGAGGAACACGTTCAACCGCTGGCGCGCCGTAGAGAGCGAGAGACAGAAGAAGCGCGAGGAGGAGGAACACCGCAGGCGCGAGGAGGAGGCGCGACGGGCGACGGAAGAGGAACGCAAGGCGAAGGAAACGGCGCAACGGGAACTGGAGGTCATAAAAGGCGAGCCGCAGACGGCGCAACGGAAGAAGGCGTCCGCCCGCGAGTACGTCGACTCCCTGCGCGACCCCGCCGACTTGCGGAAGGCCCTCGATGCCGTGATAGACTTGGGCTACGAGAGAGTGCTCGACGCAATCCTTTCCACCCGACAATCCTAACCCCGCCGCCGTATGCACAAGACATTTTCCACGTTCGACGCGCTCTATGCCGAGATAAGGGCGGACAAGGAGAGCCGGGGAGCGGACAGCTCCCACCGCGACCGCTATCCCGTCCGCTTCGTGCTGTTCGAGAACTTCGCCGACTACAGCGACTTCGTCGAAGGCTTCCCGGGAAGCATCTACCAGCATTCCTTGGACAGGCTCGTCGAGCCGGGCTACCCGGACACGCTCGTGTCCTACACCGCCTTGGCGGACGAAATCTGCGCCAAGGTCGGCTCCCTGCCCGCCTCCGACTACATACTCTGCCCGTTCTCGGAGATGGCCCGCTTCTATTCCCCGAGAGAGTTCGAGAGCTTGGTCAAGACCGTCAGGCTCAGGCAGTCGCCGGCCGAGGCGCAGGAGACGCACACGCGCTTCTACATCCCCGTCGTGGGGATGCAAGGCCGCATGAGCCCTTTCTTCGACGACATACAGACTTTCGTCTATGAGTTCTCGCGCGAGCCCGCGGCGCGGCAGGACGGCGGCGGGGACGGGGAAAGCACCGTCGCGAGGGAACCGGAAGAGGCCGCGGCATACGGCGGGAGACCTGCCGCCTTGCGCGGGGACGACGGGGACGGCGCAGGACGCGGACTGTACAACCTCGTCATCACCGACGGCACGACTTACGGCGTGGCCGGACTGGAAAGGGACTATTCCGTGGTGAACGACATGGAGGGCTGGGTAAGTCTTTGGACCAAGGGCGGCGAGGTGAAGAAGAACATCATCTGCTGTTCGCGCTCCATCTTCACCAACGCGCATTACGCACAGCCCGACAACGCGTTCACCTACGTGGAATGCCGCGACGCCCGCGAGTTCCTCACCAAGGGGCTGAAGCTGGACTTCGGAGCGGGCGCGGAAACTCCGGCGGAAGAGACGGGGCACTGGGAACAGCTGGCCGCGCAGGTGGACGCGCGCGACTTCGACTTCGACGCGTTCGCCGCCCGGCACTTCGGCATCCGCGGCCTCCGCACCGGCCTCGACTTCGTCAAGGCGTGGGGCGGATGCGCCTCGGAATCCGACTGCTGGCTCCTGAAACTCTATTACTCGAAGTGCGCCGGGGGCAAGGGCTACGTGAGCCGCGCCCTGTCGCGGTGCGCCAGCCTGAGCACGCAGGAGCTGTTCTCCCACATCGCCACGGCCATCTTCGACACGCCGGCCACGTCGGCAGACATCGAGGAGCGGCACGCGGCCATGCGGCAGGGGGCGGCCATGAACGTCGTCCTGCCCGAAGCCGCCGAGCGGCGCTTGGAGGCGAAGCTCAAAGCCATGGCGGCAAATCCCGCGCAGGGCGTGCGCGAGGCCCTGCGGTTCCTCACGCCGCTCTCCGGGTGCGAACGCCGCCTCGCCATACAGTGGGTGGGACAGGGGCGCGTCAGGCCTGCCGAGATGGAACACGTGTTCCCCGACCTCTACCATTACCTCGCGCCCCTGCCCGCCGAGCCGTTCGGCCGCGCGGGCGAATGGGTCAGGAGTTACTTCGACGCCTACCGCATGGCCAAGATTGCCGACGCGGCGGGCGACGAGGTGGAGGAGGCACTTCGGACGCACAGCGCGGACACGTCGGCTTTCCGGGCGTGGAAAGACAGCTTCAGGACGGTGCGCACCGTGCTACACGACCGCCGCGACATCGACGTTTACTATTGGATAGACGGCTTGGGCGTGGACTGGATACCTTTCGTGATTCATGTGATAAGCGAGTTTTCCAAGGAGAACGTCTATCTCAACGAGGTGCACGTGGCCGCCGCCCTCCTTCCCACCACGACGGCGGAGAACAAGCCCGTGCTGGAATCCCTGTTGCCCGAAGGTGCCGAACTGCCGAAAGTGGGCGACATCGACAGCTTCGCGCACCGGCACAAGCAATACCCGCAGTACATCGCGGACGAGATGGCTATGGTGCGCGACGCAGTGCGGAAAGCCCTCGTCCGCTATAACGGCAGGAAGATAGCCTTCGTCTCCGACCACGGGCTGACTTACCTCGCCCAGTTCGCGGGCGGACGGGGAATCGCCGGGATGGAGGGCGACCACGAGGGACGCTTGGCGCGTGCCGGACGCAAGGTGATGCCCGACCGCGCGTACTTCGTCCTCGACGACGGCAAGACGGTTTGCGCCCTCACCCACGCGTCGCTCACGGGCAAGGTGGCCAGAGGCCACGGCGCGCACGGCGGCTGCACGCCCGAAGAACTGCTCGTGCCCGTCTTCGTCGTGTCGTCGCAGAAGAACGCGTCGAACTATTCCGTCGAAATCCTTTCCCGCGACGTGGAAGGCTACAACCCCGTCGTCGAGTTCCGGATAAGGGGGCTGAACTCCGCAGACACGCCCGTCGTCGAGTACGGCGGGATGACGTATGCCCTCACCGAGACGGACGACGGCATCTACCGGAGCGAACGTCTCGTCCCCTCCGGCACGGCCACGGGCGTGACCCTCAAGATAGGCGACACGTTCAGGAAGGATTTCCCCATAAGCATCTCCACGGGCTCCCGCGAGGAAGACCCCTTCGACCTTTAAGCCGCCGCCGACATGGACTCGAACCTGAACAGGAAACTGCGCGAGCTCTTCGCCCCGATGGCCATATACAAAGACCAGACAGCCGCCGGAAGCCTCTTCGCCGGACGCAACCTCCCCTCGTTCGTCAAGGACTTCCTCCTGAAACGCTACATCAACCCCGACGGGACGATAAGGAGGAAGGAGCTGACGGACTTCCTCGACTCCGTCCTCCCCGCCGACCAGGCTTCCGTGAAAGACCGCCTCGACAGCGGGGAGGAAGTCACCCTGCTGGCGCGCTTCATCGTGGAGATAGACCTCGTGAAAGGCGTGCGCCGCTTCGGCATCCCCGATTTCGGCATCAAGACGCGCGAAGGGCGGATACCCGGTTACGTCTACAAGAACTTCCCCGGCGAACTGGCCGAAGGCGAGAAGTGGGGCATCGTGAAGCTCGCCGTGCTTCCCGACGAAGACGGCAGGAAAAAACATGTGGAGATGGCCGGATACAAGCCTTTCAAACCCTACAAGTCGGTCGACCTGAACTACTACCGCACGTGCCGCGAGGCGTTCACCACGCAGGAATGGGCGGACGTACTGCTCTCCGCCATGGAGTACGAGGCGGAGGGCTTCGGCTCGCTCACCGAGAAGCTGGAGTTCCTCGCGCGGCTGCTCGTCTTCGTGGAGCCGCGCCTCAACGTCATAGAGCTCGCGCCCAAGGGCACGGGCAAGTCCTACGTCATGGGAAACCTCTCCAAATACGGCTGGCTCGTGAGCGGCGGCAAGGTGACGCGTGCCAAACTCTTCTACGACAAGCAGAGACAGCAGAACGGCATCATGAAGAACCACGATTTCGTAGCCTTCGACGAAATACAGACCATCGTGTTCCAGGAACCTTCCGAAATACAGGCGGCACTCAAATCGTATTTAGAGTCGGGAAAGACGACCATAGACAACAACGAGTTCACTTCGGAATGCGGGCTCATGCTCATGGGGAACATCCCCCTCGACAGCGGCAAGCGTCCTCTCAACCGCCGCTATTTCGACTCGCTTCCGCCACATTTCCGCGAGTCTGCCCTGCTCGACCGCTTCCATTGCTTCATCGAGGGCTGGCAACTGCCGCGCATCAACAACGGGATGATTTTCAAGGGCTGGACCTTGAACGTGGAGTATTTCTCCGAAATCCTGCACGAACTGCGCACGCAGAGCGTCTACGGGACTGTGTTCGAGAACATGACGCAGTACGACTCCGGCGACACGCGCGACATCAACGCCGTCAAGCGCATCACCGTGGCCTACATGAAACTGCTCTTCCCTCATTGGACTGATGCCGGAAAGGTGAATCCCGAAGAGTTCGACCGCTATTGCCTGCAACCCGCCCTGCACCGCCGCGCCATCATCAAGGAGCAATGCCGCCTCGTCGACCCCGAGTTCGGTGTCTCGATGCCCGGCTTCGCGGTCCGCGCCCGCCCTTGACGGCGCGGAGGCCGA
>CAYXQT010000103.1:0-7566 GCA_964466445.1 uncultured Paraprevotella sp.
TTCGCCGCCACCCTTGCGGACGGGCGGCACGTCCTGCTCCGGTGCCGCAAGGCGGAAGCCCCATAAAAAAAGCCGGTTGCTCCACAACCGGCTTTTCCCCTTACGGAATATTCCTTGTCATTTTACCCGGTAACGAGTTTCTTCCAACCTGTACTTCTTCGTCTTCACTTCCTCTTTCTTCACGCCCTCGCCCGTGACTTTCACGATGGCCACGCGGTTCTTGTCGTTATCGGCGAACGGCTGTACGGTATCGCCCTTGTAATCGGAAGTGATGATGGACGGGTCTACGCCGGCCTGCACAAGTGCCGCCACGACATTCTCCGCGCGTTCCTTGGAGTACTTCATGTTTATCTTCGGCGTTCCGGTGCCTTTGTCCGCATAACCCGTCACCTGCACCTTGCAATTCTTGTGCGCCTTGACAAATTCGGCTATCTTTTGGATTTTCGCCGTCGGTTCGGGCTCGGTCAGGCGGATTTTATAGTAGATGTTATCCTCGTAAGAGACTTCCTCGGGTACATCCTTGTAGGTTATGTCGTCATACCAGACGGTGTCCGTGCGCGTTCCCCATTCTTCCACCACCGGAGCCGGCACCACCTTCGCGGCTTTCTGCCCGAACTTGAAAATCAGACCCACGGAAGCGGAGGCGGCCCAGTCGTCCCGGTCGCTCGTCTTGGAGTTGATGCGGTCGGACCTGTTGTTGGCGGCCAGTTCCAGATTCAGTCCGAAATGTTTGGCGATATTGAAGTCGAACTGCATTCCCAACCGCAGGTTGTGCGAGATGCGGTTGTCTTTCCATGCCATCGGATAGCCTTCGTTCGACTTGGCGGCCAACGCATGGAAATCGTCGTTGTCCCACGCCCCCGCCAGTCCTATACCGCCGAGGATGATAAAGTTGAAGACGCGATCCTTGTCGCTGCGGAACATATTGGTCACGTTCAACAGCAAGTCCGCGCTTCCCGTCACCGTATTGAAGTCGTAAGTTTCATTCAGGGACTTGATTCCGCCTTTGTTCTGGTAACCGCTCACCTGCAAGCGTGCTCCGACAATCGGATTGAAATACCCGCCGAACGACACTCCGAATTCCGGCGTAATCAGCTTGCCGAAGTCATAGTGAGTGAAAGACACTTGCGCACCTCCGTTCAAGCCCAGAAACATATACGGATACGGACGATAATCTTTCTCGCCGTTTTCTTCTTCGGCATAAGCCGCTCCCGTGCCTATGGCCATCGCCATAACCGCGAGCATACATCTTACCTTTCTCATCAGTCTTTATGATTTAATTTGAATAATTACACAAATGTAAGACAAATGCAAGAAGTTGACAAACTATTTCGGGTTTATTTCTAAAAAAAAGAAGAATAAGTGAAAAAACGAATACTTTGCCTCGCCTTGTGAATAAAAAAGGCTATATTTGCACGTTTGCGCATCGCCGCGACTTATTGACCGTATTACATTGGTGAAATGTCTGCCGTTACCATCAAGAGAGTATCGACCCGCCGCGAGCTGAAAGCCTTCATCCGCTTCAACTACGAGCTGTACAAGGACTGCCCTTACGCCGTGCCCGATTTCCTGGAGGACACGCTCGACACGTTCAACCCCCGGAAGAACGCGGCCTACGACTTCTGCGAGGCGGATTGCTTCCTGGCCTTGCGCGACGGGAAAATCGTGGGGCGCGTGGCCGCCATCATCAACCACAAGGCGAACAAGACGTGGAACACGAACAACGTCCGCTTCGGCTGGATAGACTTCACGGACGACCCGGAGGTGAGCCGCGCCCTGCTGGAGACGGTGGAGGCATGGGGGCGCGAGCGCGGCTGCGACAAGATAGTGGGGCCGCTGGGCTTCACGGACATGGACCCGGAGGGGATGCTCACGGACGGCTACGACCAGCTGGGCACGATGTCCACCACGTACAACTATCCCTACTACCCGTCCCACGTCGAGCGTTTGGGCTACACGAAGGAAGTGGACTGGGTGGAGCGGAAAGTCCGCGTGCCCGACAGCGAGCACCTGGCGCATACGGACAAGTACTTCCGCGTGGCGGAGATGAGTTCCAGACGCTACGGCCTACACGTGCGGAAGTTCAAAAACGTCAGGGAGATACGCAAGGGCGGATGGGGACCCAAGATATTCGACGTGGTCAACAAGGCATACGCGCCCCTGTACGGCTATTCCGAAATGAACGAACGTCAGATAGCCCGTTACGTCGACACCTACCTCCCGTTCATAGACATGCGGCTGGCCACGGTGGTGGAAGACGGGGAAGGGCGCGTCATCGCCATGGGAGTGGGGATGCCCTCGCTGTCCCGCGCCTTGCAGAAGGCCAAGGGCCGCCTGTTCCCGTGGGGATGGTATCATCTGGTAAAGGCCTTGTTCTTCAAGCATTCCGACATCGTCGACCTGTTGCTCGTGGCGGTGCTTCCGGAATATCAGAACAAGGGGGTCAACGCCCTGCTGTTCGCCGACCTCATCCCCGTCTGCCAGGAGATGGGCTTCAAGTTCGGCGAGACGCACCCGCAGTTGGAGACCAACGAGAAGAGCCAGGGGCAATGGGCCTACCTCGACGCGGAAGTGCACAAGCGCAGGCGTTGCTACCGGAAGCCGCTCAAATAGGAACACGACATGGCAGAAGAAGAGAAACCGAAAGGGATGCCGTCGGCCGGATATACCGAAGAGCACATCCGCCACCTCTCCGACATGGAGCACATCCGCACCCGCCCGGGCATGTACGTCGGGAAGTTAGGGGACGGGTCGCACGCGGAGGACGGCATCTACGTGCTCCTGAAGGAGGTGATAGACAACAGTATAGACGAGTTCAAGATGAACGCCGGGCGTCGGATAGAGGTCACGGTGGAGGACGGTCTGCGGGTGAGCGTGCGCGACTGGGGGCGCGGCATCCCGTTAGGCAAGCTCGTCGAGGCGGTGAGCAAGCTCAACACGGGCGGCAAGTACGACTCCAAGGCCTTCAAGAAGAGCGTGGGGCTGAACGGGGTGGGGGTGAAGGCGGTCAACGCGCTCAGCTCGCACTTCGAGGTGCGCAGCCACCGCGAGGGGGAGATGCGGCGGGCGGTCTTCGAGCGGGGCGTGATGACGTGCGAGGAGACGGGACGGACGGCCGAGGGTAACGGCACGCTCATCCGCTTCGAGCCGGACGCGACGCTGTTCAAGGGCTACGCCTTCCGCGCGGAGTTCGTCGAGGCGATGTTGCGCAACTACACGTACCTGAACACGGGGCTGACGGTCGTCTTCAACGGTCGTCGCATGCACTCGCAGGGGGGCTTGGCGGACTTGCTGAACGACAACATGACGAACGACGGGCTTTATCCCATCGTCCACCTGCGTGGGGAAGACATCGAGATAGCCTTCACCCACACGGGACAGTACGGGGAGGAGTACTACTCGTTCGTCAACGGGCAGCACACGACGCAGGGGGGCACGCACCAGAGCGCGTTCAAGAAGCACTTCGCGGAGACGGTGAAGGACTTCTCGGGCAAGAACTTCGACTACGGCGACATCCGGAACGGACTGGCGGCGGCCATCTCCGTGGACATCGAGGAGCCGCTCTTCGAGAGCCAGACGAAAATCAAGTTGGGGTCGCTGACGACGATGCCGGGCGGCGGGACGAGCATCGACAAGTTCGTGGGCGACTTCGTGAAGGAACAGGTGGACAACTACCTGCGGAAGAACACGGAGGTGGCGGACATCATCATCCGGAAGATCACGGAGAACGAGAAGGAGCGCAAGGCGATTGCGGGCGTGACGAGGCTGGCGCGCGAACGGGCGAGGAAGGCGAACCTGCACAACCGCAAGTTGCGGGACTGCCGCGTCCACCTGAACGACGCGAGGGGGGAGCTGAAGGAGGAGAGTAGCATCTTCATCACGGAGGGCGACTCGGCGAGCGGCAGCATCACGAAGAGCCGCGATGTGACGACGCAGGCGGTGTTCAGCCTGCGGGGCAAGCCGCTGAACTGCTTCGGGCTCACGAAGAAAGTGGTGTACGAGAACGAGGAGTTCAACCTGTTGCAAGCGGCTCTGAACATCGAGGACGGACTGGAGGGGTTGCGCTACAACAAGGTGATAGTGGCGACGGACGCGGACGTGGACGGCATGCACATCCGCCTGCTGATGATCACGTTCTTCCTCCAGTTCTTCCCCGAGCTCATCAAGAAAGGGCACGTGTACATCCTCCAGACGCCGCTCTTCCGCGTGCGCGCCCGCAAGAGCAAGATCGGCAAGGGGAGGCTGAAAGGGACGGAGGAGGAGGCGAGGGCGGCCAAGTCGGACTTCGTCACGCGCTACTGCTATTCGGAAGAGGAACGCGCGGCGGCGGTCGAGGCACTGGGCCCGGACCCCGAAATCACGCGCTTCAAGGGCTTAGGCGAGATCTCGCCCGACGAGTTCCGCCACTTCATCGGGCCGGACATCCGGCTGGAACAGGTGTCGCTGCACAAGAGCGACCAGGTGAAGGAACTATTGGAATACTACATGGGCAAGAACACCATGGAGCGGCAAAGCTTCATCATCGACAACCTTGTCATCGAGGAGGACCGCGCGGAGGGGGACGAGGGCGCGGAGGCCGCCTCGTAAGGAACGGGCAATGGAAAGGACTTCCGCAGAAGACGGTGCCGCAAGGGCTTCCGCCCCCGGCGGGGAAGCGCGAGGGAGGGTGCCGACCCGGGAAAGGACGGCCATATTCCCGGGCAGCTTCGACCCGTTCACGAGAGGGCATGAGGCTCTGCTCAGGCGCGGGCTCGCGCTCTTCGACCGCATCGTCATCGGCGTGGGGGTGAACGAGGGCAAGCGCGGGAGTCGGAGCGTGGAGAGGCGCGTGGCGGCCCTGCGCAGGCTTTTCGCGGGAGAGGGCCGCATAGGAGTGGAGGGTTACGCGGACCTGACCGTGGACTTCGCCGTGCGGCAGGGCGCCGGCTTCATCCTGCGCGGGGTGCGCTCCGCCGGGGACTATGAATACGAGACGCGTATGGCGGACTTCAACCGCCGCGCGGGGGGCGTGGAGACGGTGATACTGTTCGCCGAGCCGGAATGGGCGTTCGTCAGTTCCTCCATGGTGAGGGAACTCATGCGTTTCGGGAAGGACATCTCTCCATACGTCCCGGAGGGATTGGAATATGAATAATCAACGAACCAAGGCGCGAAACGGCATGAAAAAGTACTTTTGGGCGGCGGTGGCTTTCTGCGTCCCCTGGGCGGTGGCGGCGCAACGGAAGGAGGGCTTGTCGGGAATGGAACAGTCCGTGCGCAAGCTCTCCATGGCCCAGATAGCCATCAGCAGCCTGTATGTGGACAGCGTGGACGAAGGGAAACTGACGGAATGGGCCATCGACGGCATGCTCTCCAAATTGGACCCGCACTCCTCCTATACCAACGCCGAAGAGACCAGGAGGCTGAACGAACCGCTGCAAGGCAACTTCGACGGCATAGGAGTCCAGTTCAACATGCTGGAAGACACGCTTGTCGTCATCCAGCCCGTGGCCAAGGGGCCGTCGGAAAGGGCGGGCATCCTCGCGGGCGACCGCATCGTCAGCGTGAACGACACGGCCATCGCGGGGGTGAAGATGAGCCGCGAGGAAATCATGCGCAGACTGCGCGGGCCGAGGGGCACGAAAGTGAGGTTAGGCGTAGTGCGGAGGGGCATCGGGGAGCGGATAGACTTTACTGTCACGCGGGACAAGATACCCGTGGCCACCGTGGAGGCGGCCTTCATGGTGTCGCCCTCGGCGGGTCTCGTCCGCCTTTCCAACTTCGGAGCCACGAGCCACGAGGAGGTGAGGAAGGCCATCAGGGACTTGCAAGGGAAGGGCATGAAAGACCTGATACTGGACTTGCAGCAGAACGGCGGGGGGTACATGGATGCCGCGACGGACATCGCGGGGGAGTTCCTGCCGGAGGGCGACCTGATTGTCTACACCAAGGGGCTTCGCACCCCTTATAAGGAGTTCCGCGCCAAAGGACAGGGGATGTTCGCGGAGGGAAGGGTCGTCGTCTTGGTGGACGAGTATTCCGCCTCCGCCTCCGAGATTGTCACGGGAGCCATCCAGGATCAGGACCGCGGGTTGGTGGTGGGCCGCCGCACGTTCGGGAAGGGGTTGGTGCAGAGGCCTTTCGTCCTTCCCGACGGCTCCATGATACGGCTGACGGTGGCGCGGTACTACACGCCGAGCGGGCGTTGCATCCAGAAGCCCTACACCATGGGGGAAAAGAGGAAGTACGACATGGATGTCGTGGAACGCCACGACCGCGGCGAGCTGACGAACGCGGACAGCATCCACTTCCCCGACTCCTTGAAGTATAAGACGTTGCGCAAGGGGCGCACGGTCTATGGCGGCGGGGGAATCATGCCGGACTATTTCATACCCATTGACACGGCCCGCTACACCAAGTTCCACCGCGAGCTGACGGCCAAGGGGGCGATTGTCAGTGCCAGCCTGAAGTTCATCGACAAGAACCGCAAGAGGTTGCGGCGTGAATACCCTTCGTTCGAGGAGTTCAAGGCTTGTTTCGAAACGCCCCGGGAACTCACGGATCTGGTGTTCGCGGAGGGGGAGAAGGCGGGGGTGAAGCCCAAGGACGAGGAGGAGTTGCAAAGCACGTTGCCGGAACTGAGGCTCCAGATGAAAGCCTTGGTGGCACGGGACATCTGGGACATGTCGGAATACTTCGCCGTCATGTACGAGGAGAACCCGCTCGTGAAAAAGGCATTGGACTTGTTAGGGCAAGAATAAAGGGCGGCACGGGGCAGGAGGCGGGACTTGGGACATCCCGCCCGGTGCGGTTCCCGCCGCGACTTGCAGGAGGGCATGAGGGCTGTCCGTTTCTTTGGGGTGTCCGGAAGCCTCCCGCCTTCGGGGAAGGCGGGTCTGTGGGCAACTTTTCGCGTCCCGTTCCTTGCCCTCGCGCGTACTCGATTACGTGTACAAGGTTTCCGACGGTTATAGCGCGGAAGATTTGAACAAGTTCGCCTTTTGTTTCGACTTCGGTGACGTGAGCGCGGACACGTGGATGGGCGAGACAAGGGGGATTATAAGAGCGTGAAGAAGAAGTGCACCTCACCGACTGAAGTAAAGCAATCAAGTGATGAATCTATCCGGCATTGTTCCTTGCGAAAAGGTAATGTTTTCCATGGACTTGAGCGAGGCTCAAGTCCTTTCGACTCTTCTGTCCTGCGCGGAAACGCACATAAGGTTTCAGTTAGATGCCGTTACGGACGAGATGCGGGGTTATCCTTGGTGCAGGACTGGATGGAGCGCAAGCACCGCCAGTTGTGAGGGTCTGCGACGACTTTGCGCGGGTGCTGAACAAGGCAATTTCCCGTGGTGTGTGGACAATGATTGCCCGTTCGGGTAAGGAATCCTTACGTTCCGAGTAATGGCGGCATGTTCTTGCGGAGGGAATTTCCGCGCCTTGGGCAAGAAAATCGTGCATCTTGGGCAAGAAAATCGCGTGACTTGGGCAAAAAAATTCGGGCGTGGTACGTGGCGGATTTCGGCACGGTATCGAGGCCGTAGAAAAATCATGACATCACCGAGGGCATCAAAGACGTGACTGCAC
>CAYXQT010000104.1:0-7558 GCA_964466445.1 uncultured Paraprevotella sp.
CGACCTCCAGGTTATGAGCCTGGCGAGCTACCAACTGCTCCACTCCGCGATGCGTCTTTTTCGATTTCACGTGCAAAGATAGGGCGTTTCCCCCGAACTTCCAAACAAAACGCGGATTATTTTTCGTGAAGACCGAAAAACATGCGCCGCCTCCGCTATTCCCGCGTGGGGAAGCCGCCTTTCCGGTTTTCTCCGCCGGCGGTTTCCCGCTTGGAGGCGGCCGGGCGAAGCCCCTCCGTACTGGAAAAGCGTTTTTTTGGCGGCGGCGGGACGAAAAACGGGGAGAAATGTTGCCCGCGTGCCGGAATTCGCTTACTTTTGTAACGGTTATGACTGTTGCAAAGACAAGGACGCGCTTGGTGGACGTGGCGCGGGGGCTGTTCGCCAAGCAAGGGTTGGAGAACACGACGATGAACGACATCGCCGTGGCCTCCGGCAAGGGGCGCCGCACGCTTTACACCTATTTCAAAAACAAGGAAGACATCTATTTCGCCGTCATAGAGACGGAACTGGAACTGCTCTCGGCGCACCTGTCCGAAGTGGCGGACAAGAGGATGGACTTGGAAGAGAAGCTGGTGGAAATCATCTACGTGCACCTCCGCTCGATAAAGGAAGTCGTGCTGCGCAACGGCAACCTCCGCGCCGAGTTCTTCCGCAACATCTGGATGGTGGAAAAGGTGAGGAAGAACTTCGACCGGAAAGAGACGGAATATTTCGTCCGGGTGCTCAACGAGGGCGTGGAGACCGGAAAGTTCTCCGTCGAGAACGTGAAGTTAGTGGCCGACGTGATGCACTACTGCGTGAAAGGGCTGGAAGTGCCCTACATCTACGGGCGCGTCGCGACGGGGCTGGACAAGGCGGAGACGCGCCGCATGGTGAAGACGTTGATACACCGTGCGCTACGTGGAGAATGATGACTGATGTGTGTAACCGTTAAAATGATAAATCAACCATGGAATTATTGACAGGAAAAACGGCCTTGATTACGGGTGCCGCACGCGGTATCGGCAAGGCCATCGCCTTGAAGTTCGCGGCGGAAGGCGCGGACGTGGCTTTCACGGATCTGGCGATTGACGAAGCCGGGCAGGCCACCGAAGCCGAAATCGCGGCTCTCGGCGTGAAAGCCAAGGGATATGCTTCCAACGCGGCAGACTTCGCGCAGACGGAAGAAACGGTGAAGCGGGTGAAAGAGGACTTCGGGCGCATCGACATCTTGGTGAACAACGCCGGCATCACCAAGGACGGCCTGATACTGCGCATGACGGAAGCGCAGTGGGACGCGGTGATTGCCGTGAACCTGAAGTCGGCCTTCAACTTCATCCACGCCTGCGTGCCCGTCATGATGCGGCAGAGGAGCGGCTCCATCATCAACATGGCATCCGTGGTGGGCGTGCACGGCAACGCCGGGCAGTGCAACTACTCGGCTTCCAAGGCCGGCATGATAGCCCTCGCCAAGTCCGTCGCTCAGGAGATGGGCGCCAAGGGCATCCGCGCCAACGCCATAGCCCCGGGCTTCATCGAGACGGCCATGACGGAGGCCCTTCCGGACAGCGTGCGTGCGGAATGGACGAAGAAGATACCCCTGCGCCGCGGCGGTACGCCGGAAGACGTGGCCAACGTCGCGCTCTTCCTGGCCTCCGACCTGTCGGCCTACGTCTCCGGGCAGGTCATCCAGATTGACGGCGGCATGAACACGTAACCCGATGGACGTAGTTTACGAGGACAACCACCTCATCATCGTCAACAAGAGCGGTTCGGAAATCGTCCAAGGCGACAAGAGCGGCGACGAGCCTCTGGCGGAGGCGGTGAAGGAATACATCAGGATGAAGTACCGCAAGCCGGGGAACGTGTTCCTCGGCGTGGTGCATCGTCTGGACCGTCCCGTGAGCGGGCTGGTGGTGTTCGCCCGCACGGGAAAGGCGTTGGCAAGGCTCAACGAGATGTTCCGCACGAAAGAGGTGCACAAGACTTACCTGGCCGTCGTGGGCAACTTTCCGCCCTCGACGGAAGGAAGGTTGGTGCACTGGCTGGTGCGCAACGAGAAACAGAACAAGTCGTATGCCTACGACCGCGAGAAGCCGGGCTCCAAGCAGGCCGTCCTGCACTACAGGCTGATAGCCCGCAGCGACCGTTATTACCTTCTGGAAGTCGTGCCGGAAACCGGACGACACCACCAAATCCGGTGCCAGCTCGCCAAGATAGGCTGTCCGGTCAAGGGCGACCTGAAGTACGGCGCGCCGCGCAGCAATCCCGGCGGGGGCATCAGCCTCCATGCCTGGCGCATCCGTTTCGTGCATCCAGTGTCGAAAGTCGAAATAGACGTGACCGCTCCCTTGCCGGAGGGCAACTTGTGGCGCGGCTTCGACTCCGGCGGGAGCTGACTGCCCGTCCGGCGGAAGTGAAGCAGGAAAGGCGGCTTTCGGCTTCTCCATGGACAAGGCGCGGCGGGGTTCAGGCCGGCCGGGCGCGACTTCCGCCGGACGCGGACTTTACCCGCGACGGGCAAAATATATGCGGCAAGAATGGATGCACATTCCGCATTATTTGTATTTTTGTGATTGAAAAGACAAACAATTCTTTTATCCCATGAAGAAATACTTCTTGCTCGCGTGCGCGGTGTGCGCGTCCCGGATGGCGGACGCGGCCTCCGTGCAAATACCGAGTCCGGACAAAAATTTAGTGGTGACGGTGGCCGATGACGGCGGACGGCCGACGTATCAAGTGCTCTGCGGCGGGACAGTGTTCGTGGAACGGTCGCCCTTGGGGCTGGTCACGGACATCGGCGACTTCTCGCAGGGCATGGCCTTGCAGGAATCTTCCTTTACCTCGTCGCCCGCGTCCGTCCGTTACGAGTTGCCCACCATCAAGCGCGGCAAGGTGGACGCGCAGGCCACGAGGGCGGTATGCCCCTTCTACAAGGACGGCAGGCACGTCTTCGACGTCGTTTTCCACGTGGAGAACAACGACGTGGCGTTCAAATACAAGATGTACCCGCAGGGGGAGACCCTGTGCTGCGTGGTGAAGGAGGAGGCCACGGGCTTCGTGCTGCCCGTCGGCACTACCACTTTCCTTTGTCCGCAGGCGGCGCCGAAAGGCGGCTTCGCCCGCACCTATCCGAGTTACGAGATGAAATACGAAGCCGACGGCGCGATGGGGAAGAACGGCTTGGGGCAAGGCTACACGTTCCCCTGCCTGTTCCGCACGGGCGACAAGGGCTGGGTGCTGGTCTCCGAGACGGGAGTGACCGGCCGCTACTGCGCGAGCCGCCTGACGGGAAAGGACGGCGGGCTCTACGCCATCGGCTTCCCGCAGGAAGGGGAGTACAACGGCAACGGGTCGACATGCCCCGGCATCGCACTGCCGGGCGAGACCCCTTGGCGCACCATCACCGTCGGGGCCACGCTCGCCCCCGTCGTGGAGACCACCATACCGTTCGACGTGGTGGAACCCCTCTATGAGCCTTCGCGCCAATACGTCTACGGGCGCGGCACGTGGAGCTGGATCATCGGCGGCGACAACAGCATGAACTACGACGAACAGAAGCGTTACGTGGACTTCGCGGCGGACATGGGCTACGAGAGCGTGCTCGTGGACGCGTGGTGGGACACGCGCGTGGGATACGGGAAGATGGAGGAACTGGCCCGCCTCGCCGCCGGAAAGGGCGTGGGGCTCTACCTGTGGTACAATTCCAACGGCTACTGGAACGACGCGCCCCAGGGACCGCGCGGACGCATGGACAACACGATTGTCCGCCGCCGCGAGATGAAATGGATGAAGGAAGCCGGCATCCGGGGCATCAAGGTGGACTTCGTCGGGAGCGACAAGCAACAGACCATGCAGCTCTACGAGGACATCCTGGCGGACGCCAACGACTACGGGCTGACGGTCATCTTCCACGGCTGCACCCTCCCGCGCGGATGGGAGAGGATGTATCCCAACTACGTGTCGAGCGAGGCGGTACTCGCCAGCGAGAACATGAACTTCTCGCAGGCCTTCTGCGACGCGGAGGCCTTCAACGCCTGCCTGCACCCCTTCATCCGCAACGCGGTGGGAAGCATGGACTTCGGCGGCAGTGCGCTCAACAAGTACTACAACGCGAAGAACGAGCCGCGCGGCTGCCGCCGGGTGACATCCGACGTGTACGCCCTCGCCACCGCCGTCCTGTTCCAGTCGTCCGTACAGCATTTCGCCCTCGCCCCCAACAACCTGGCGGACGCCCCGGCGTGGGCGACGGACTTCATGAAGCAGGTGCCCACGACGTGGGACGACATCCGTTTCATCGACGGCTATCCCGGCAAGTACGTCATCCTGGCGCGTCGGCACGGAGACAAATGGTTCGTGGCGGGCGTGAACGCCCAAAAGGAAACGCTGAAGACGGAAATCAGCCTGCCGATGTGGGCTTCCGGCGCGGAACTGAGGGTTTACGCCGACGACGACGGGTTGCAGGGGAAAGTGGAAACCGAGAAGTTGGGAAAGAGACAGACCGTGAAAGTGACGATTCCCTGCAACGGCGGCCTGGTGATCGTGAACGAACCCTAAAACGATACGATATGAACAAGAGAATGTTGTGTGTGAGGACGTGCGCGGCCGCCTTGGGACTTTGGAGTCCGGCGGCGGCACAGGTAAACCCGTGGAACAACTCCGTGGCGTCGCCGGTCACGGATGAAGGCGGGGAGGTGACCTTCTCCGTCAACGCCCCTTCCGCCTCGCGGGTGGAGCTTTCGGGGCAGTTCATGCAAGGCACGCTCCCGATGCGTAAAGGCGCCGACGGGGCGTTGTGGAGCGCGACGGTAAAGATAGACCGCCCCGACATCTACCCCTATTCGTTCCGCGTCGACGGGGTGGAAATCGCCGACCCGAACAACCCCCTGGTTTTCCCCAACGAACGCTTCAAGGCGAGCCTGCTGGAGATGCCGGACACGTCCGCCCTCTACGCACGCCACAAGGACGTGCCGCGGGGACAGGTGCGCTATTGCAGCTACTGGTCCGAAGTCCTGCAAGCCGACCGGACGATGCTTGTCTACACGCCCCCGGGCTACGACACGGAGGAGGGGCGGCGCTATCCCGTGCTTTACCTCGTGAGCGGCACGACCGACACGGAGGAAACTTGGTATAAAGTAGGGCGCGTGGATGCCATCCTCGACAATCTCATCGCACGCGGCGAGGCCGAGCCGATGCTCGTGGTCATGCCCTACGGTTACATACCGTCGCACGGGACGCCCATGCCGTCGTCGCCGGAAGCCGCCGGGATGTACGCCGTCTTCCTCCGCGAGCTGGCGGAATCGGTGATACCTTTCGTGGAATCCCGGTTCCGCGCGGAGCCTTCGCGGGAAGCCCGCGCCGTGGCCGGCTTCTCGCGCGGCGGCGGGCAGTCGCTGTTCGCCGCCTTCTCCCGTCCCGATTTGTTCGGGAACGTGGCCTCGTACAGCGCATACCTCACGCCGCAGGTCATGGACAGCCACTTCGGCGAGCTCATGGACAATCCCGCACGCATGGATTCCCTCTATCGGGTGAAGTGGTTCGGCGTGGGACGGTCGGACTTCCTCTACCCCGACGTGATACGGCATCTCGACTATTTCCGCGACAAGGGCATCTCCTGCCTGACGCGCATCACGGACGGCGGGCACACCTGGATGAACGCCCGCGCCTATCTGGCCGAGACGTTGCGGCTCTTCTTCCGCCCCGCCGAGGCCGGAAGCCGGTAACACGGAATGACATGACTTCAACAAATGAAACAGTGAGATGAAACAGAAGAATCCGTTGACGCTCCTCGCACTCGCCGTGCTGCCGGCGTGCGTGGGGCAGACCGCCTTGCACGCGCAGGACCCGATTGTCCAGACCGTCTACACCGCCGACCCCGCGCCGCTGGTGCACGACGACACCGTGTTCCTTTATACCTCCCACGACGAGGATGACGCGCAGGGTTACGAGTTCAAGATGCTCGACTGGCAGCTTTTCACCTCCACCGACATGGTGAACTGGACAAGCCACGGGGCCGTAGCCTCGCTGAGAGACTTCGCCTGGCGGAGGCGCGACAACGGGGCGTGGGCCATGCAGGTGGTGGAGCGCGGCGGCAGGTTCTACATGTATTGCCCCCTCCACGGCAACGGCATCGGCGTGCTGGTGTCCGATTCGCCTTACGGCCCTTTCAAGGACCCCATCGGGAAGCCCCTCGTGTGGCAGAAGGAGCATTGGGAGGACATCGACCCCACGGTATTCGTCGATGACGACGGGCAAGCCTACATGTATTGGGGCAATCCCAACCTCTATTACGTGAAGCTCAACGAAGACATGGTCTCCACGTCGGGCGACATCGTGAAAGTCGGCAGGTTAGACACTTACCAGGAAGGGCCGTGGTTCTACAAGCGCGAAGGCAGGTATTACCTGGCTTTCGCCTCCACCTGCTGTCCCGAAGGCATCGGCTACGCCATGAGCGATTCTCCCACAGGGCCGTGGGACGTGAAAGGATACGTCATGCGCCCCACCGACCGCACGCGCGGCAACCATCCGGGCATCGCGGACTATAAGGGGAAGACATACGTGTTCGGGCAGAATTACGACTTGTTGCGCCTCGAAATGGAAGAGCACCACGAACGCCGTTCCGTATCCGTGGCCGAGATGCACTACAACGCGGACGGCACGATTCAGGAAGTGCCTTATTTCAAGGACGTGAAAGTGGAACAGGTCGGGCGTCTCGACCCTTACCGCAGAGTGGAGGCGGAGACGATGGCGTGGGGCTACGGCCTTAAGACGGAGAAGACGCCCGGCGGCGTCTGCGTGACGGGCGTGGACAGCGGAGACTCGCTCCTCCTACGGGGCGTGGACTTCGGCAAGCGGGGCGCCGGGCGTTTCCGCGCTTCCGTGGCTTCGGAACGGGGCTGTAGCGTCGAGATACATCTGGACCGCACCGACGGCCCGACGGTGGGGACGCTCGAGGTGAAGGCTACCGGCGGCATGGGGCGGTACGAGGAAATGGAATGCCGCGTGGAAGGAGCCGAGGGCGTGCACGATTTGGTATTCCTCTTCAAGGGCGACACGGACAAGAACCTGATGAACTGGGATTATTGGCGTTTCTACTAACGGCGGGAACGCCGGACCGGCCGCGCCGGGCGGCATGGGAGACTGCGCCGAGGGACGCTTTTTCCATGCCCGTCCGGCGCGGCCTGCGTCCGACCCGAAAATTAATCCTGACCGCCCGAAGCAAGCCGCCTTGCCGGAGCAAAAGGAACGGCGTAGGCATCGGCTTCGTCCCATGCGGTTCCCGGCAAGGATGCGGGCAAGCTCCGCTCTCGCCTTGCACCGCAATTCCCGTCATTTCCCGCGGAGGCCGCCTTGCCCCGGCGGGTCGCGCTTCCCTTTTGACAATATGACAGCCTTTTCCCCTCTTCCGCGGGCAGAATGAAAGGGAAAAGGCTTTTCCACGGATTGCGAATGCCGCCGGAAAACGCGGACTATGAGCGAAAAAGGACGTTTCCGGATACGTTTTTTCAGGATTCGGGCAGATTTTTCACGTTCATTAAGCAAAAACGCCCGTTTTCGTGCCGAGAAAAATTTCCGT
>CAYXQT010000105.1:0-7456 GCA_964466445.1 uncultured Paraprevotella sp.
CTCTTTTCCTTTTTTATTGCCAGTTGCTTTTGGCAGTAGCCTTCCCCACCGCCTTTCCGCTATGCTTCAAGGCACAGCGGAAAGGGCTTGGATTTTTACACTTCGATTTTGAATCGAAGTTACAGCCTGCAAATCGAACAGGAGGCCAAGGGAGAACCCAATCTCGATTCACCCAAATTTCGCTTCTTCAAAAAAATTCACGTAACTTTGCCGCATTTGCCGTTGGGGTTTACAATAAACCGGAGAACAAGGGAAAAGCTCAACTTCTCAACTTCTAAAAAGGAGTTCTTCATTTTAATTTCGTAACTTTGCACTTGTCGGTTGGCTTTGCCTATAAGAATAACGTTTTCCGTCAAAAGCGAGTTCAGAATTAACAAATAGCATTATAAAATAAGGAAGATTGATGAACAAGAAAGTGAAATGGGGGATCGTCGCCTTTATAGCATGCGGTTTGGTAGCATGGGGAATTTATTCCCAATTGCCCAAACCTAACTCCGAACTGAATCAGGCCGACAAAGTGGAAAGCGGAAACAAGGCGAAAAAGAACATTCTGAATGTGAACGCGCTGAAAGTCCGCACGGGCGTACTCACGGACGAATTCACGGTGAGCGGAAACCTGTTGCCAGACGAAGAAGTGAACCTTTCATTCGAGACATCGGGGCAAGTCGTGGAAATCGGGTTCAAGGAAGGCAGCCATGTGAAGAAAGGACAATTATTAGCCAAGGTGAACGACAGGCAATTACAGGCCGAACTGAAACGTTTGCAAGCCCAGCTCAAATTGTCCAACGACAGGGTGTACCGTCAACGTACCCTGTTGCAACACGACGCAGTAAGCCAGGAAGCATACGAGCAAGTACGCACGGAACTCGAAACCTTAAAGGCGGAAATCGATATCGTAAAGGCTCAAATAGAACTGACGGAACTGCGTGCTCCCTTTGACGGCGTAATCGGCCTGCGCCAAATCAGCGTGGGAGCATACGCCTCTCCCACCACCGTCGTGAGCAAGCTCACCCGCATCGTCCCGCTGAAAGTGGAATTCTCCGTCCCGGAGCGTTATGTCAACGAAGTCAACCCGGGCACGGCCTTGACATTCACCATAGACGGCTCTTTGCAAAACTTCCCCGCAAAGGTGTATGCCAAGGAGTCCGCCATCGACGAGAACACGCACACGCTGAAAGTCCGCGCCCTATACGAAAACCCCAACGGACGCCTTACGCCGGGACGCTACGCCAGCATCAACCTCAAGAAGCGGGAAATTCAGGATGCCATCGCCATCCCGGCCGAAGCAATCGTGCCGGAAATGGGCAAGGACAAGGTGTTCTTATATAAATCCGGCAAAGCCCAACCGGTCGAAGTCTCCGTAGGATTACGCACGGAAGAGCGTGTGCAGGTCTTGAAAGGGTTGCGGGCGGGAGACACGTTGATTACATCCGGCACATTACAGTTGCGCACCGACTTGCCTGTCGTACTCGATCGCGTGGATTAAGGGAGGAGAACGCATTATGAACATATCAGAGCTAAGCATCCGCCGACCGGTATTGGCTACCGTGATGACCGCAATCATCCTGCTGTTCGGGGTGATTGGTTATTTTTACATCGGTGTGCGCGAATACCCGTCGGTGGACAACCCCATCATCTCGGTGTCCTGCTCGTATGCGGGGGCGAACGCCGATGTCATCGAGAATCAGATTACGGAACCGCTGGAACAGAACATCAACGGCATTCCGGGTATCCGTTCCCTGACGAGCGTCAGCCAACAAGGACAAAGCCGCATCACGGTGGAATTCGAACTCTCCGTCGACTTGGAAACCGCGGCCAACGATGTCCGCGACAAAGTCTCCCGCGCCCAACGCTACTTGCCGCGGGACTGTGATCCCCCTACCGTTTCCAAAGCCGATGCCGATGCCACCCCCATCCTCATGGTCGCCCTGCAAAGCGAAAAACGTTCCCTGCTCGAGTTGAGCGAAATCGCCGACCTTACGGTCAAGGAACAGTTGCAAACGATTTCCGACGTAAGCAGCGTTTCCATCTGGGGGGAGAAGAAATACTCCATGCGCTTGTGGCTCGACCCCATCAAAATGGCCGGTTACGGCATCACGCCCATGGACGTGAAGAGTGCGGTGGACAAGGAGAATGTCGAACTGCCGTCGGGCAGCATAGAGGGAAACGCCATAGATTTGAACATCCGCACCATGGGATTGATGAACACGGCCAAGATGTTCGACAACTTGATTATCAAACATGAGGGAAACCAAATCATCCGCTTCAGCGACATCGGTCGAGCCGAGCTCGGAGCCGCCGACATTAAAAGCTACATGAAGATGAACGGCGTGCCCATGATAGGTGTCGTCGTCGTTCCCCAACCGGGAGCCAACCATATAGACATCGCGGACGCTGTGTACGAGCGTATGGAGCAAATGAAGAAAGACCTCCCGGAAGACGTGCACTACAGCTACGGGTTCGACAATACCAAGTTCATTCGCGCTTCCATCAACGAGGTGAAACAAACAGTGTACGAGGCTTTCGTACTGGTCATCGTCATCATCTTCCTGTTCTTGCGCGACTGGCGCGTCACATTGATACCTTGCATCGTAATCCCGGTCTCCCTCATCGGCTCGTTCTTCATCATGTATCTATTCGGCTTCTCCATCAACGTGCTGACCATGTTGGCCGTCGTGCTGGCCGTCGGACTCGTGGTGGACGATGCCATCGTCATGACGGAAAACATCTACATCCGCATAGAACGGGGCATGAATCCGAAAGAGGCCGGGATAGAGGGCGCAAAGGAAATCTTCTTCGCCGTCATTTCCACGACCGTCACGCTGGTAGCCGTGTTCTTCCCCATCGTGTTCATGGAGGGCACGACCGGACGCCTCTTCCGGGAGTTCAGCATGGTCATCTCTGGTGCCGTCGTCATTTCGTCCTTCTCGGCTCTGACATTCACTCCGATGCTGGCCACCAAACTGTTGAAGGAACAAAAGAAAAAGAATTTCCTCTACCGCTTCACGGAGCCGTTCTTCACAGGAATGAACAACCTGTACAGTCGTTCGTTACGTGCCGTGTTGCGCCACCGCGTATGGGTGTTGCCTTTCATCGCGGTCATGGTGGGGGTCATCATATACCTGTGGGGGCAAATACCGTCTGAAATGGCACCGCTGGAGGATCGCTCTATGATTACGATTAATACCCGGGGAGCAGAAGGAGTCACTTACGAATACCTGCGCGACTACACGGAAGACATCAATTTGGTCGCGGACTCCCTAATTCCCGACGCGGAAGCCGTGACCGCCCGCGTGTCCAGCGGAAGCGGGAACATCCAAATCCGCCTGAAAGACATGGGAGACCGGGACTACACCCAGATGGAGGCCGCCGAAAAACTGTCGCAGGCTGTCAGAAAGAAGACCAAGGCACGTGCGTTCGTGCAACAGCAATCCTCATTCGGCGGACGGCGGTCGAGCATGCCCATACAGTATGTATTGCAAGCCACCAATATCGAAAAACTGGAAAAGGCTTTGCCGGTCTTCATGGAAAAAGTCTACGAGAACCCCGTATTCCAGATGGCAGACGTGGACTTGAAGTTCAGCATGCCCGAACTGCGTATCCGTATCAACCGTGACAAGGCTAACATTATGGGAGTCAGCACGAGAGATTTGTCCGAGACATTGCAATACGGACTGAGCGGGCAACGCATGGGCTACTTCTACCTGAACGGGAAACAATATGAAATTCTGGGCGAGATAAACCGGCAGCAACGCAACAAGCCAGCCGACCTGAGAGCCATTTACCTGAGAAGCAACGACGGGAAAATGATTCAAATGGACAACCTCATCGAATTGGAAAACAGCATCGCCCCGCCGAAACTTTACCGCTACAACCGTTTCGTCTCCGCAACAATCTCCGCAGGTCTGGCCGACGGGAAGACCATAGGCCAAGGATTGGACGAGATGGACAAAATTGCCAAGGAGGTGCTGGACGACACGTTCCGCACCTCCCTCGCGGGCGACTCGAAAGACTTCCGCGAGAGTTCCTCAAGCCTGATGTTCGCTTTCGTTCTGGCGTTAGTGCTCATTTATCTGATTCTGGCCGCACAGTTCGAAAGTTTCAAGGATCCTTTCATCATCATGCTTACCGTACCGCTTGCGGTTGCCGGTGCATTGATATTCATGTATTTCAACGACATCACCATGAACGTGTTCAGCCAAATCGGTATCATCATGTTAATCGGCTTGGTGGCCAAGAACGGCATCTTGATTGTGGAGTTCGCGAATTTGAAACAAGAAAACGGCGAAGACAGGATAACGGCCGTACACGATGCCGCCTTGCAACGCTTACGCCCCATCCTGATGACCAGTGCTTCAACCGTCTTGGGGTTGATACCTCTGGCTCTTGCCACGGGAGAAGGTTGCAACCAACGCATCGCCATGGGTGTCGCCGTAGTGGGCGGCATGGTGGTATCCACTTTCCTTACCATGTATGTCGTACCGGCGGTGTATGGCTATATTTCCACCAATCGAATCATCAAAAAGGCGAAAAAATGAAAAATAAGACACCGTGGCCCGTTTTATTCTTGTGCGTGTTGCCCGTACAGGCTCAACAATACGCGGCAGAAGCGGAAGGCTCCGTCACCTTGCAAGAATGCCTGTCGCGCGGGTTGGAAAGCAACTTCTCCATACGAATGGTGAAGAACAAGCAAGAGACGGCCGCAAACAATGCCACACGAGCCAACGCCGGAATGTTGCCCGCCGTAGACATCAGTGCTTCCTACAGCGGCAATCTGGGCTCGACCCGCACGACATCCCGTTCCACGGGTACCACCACCTCCGAACGCGGAGCGTATGACGGAACCGTGGATGCCGGAATCGACTTGAATTGGACTGTCTTTGACGGTTTCAGCGTGTGGACTAATTACAAGCAGTTGCAACTCCTCAAAGAACAAGGCGAACTGCAAACCCGCATCACGATAGAAGACTATGTGGCATCGCTCACGGCTGAATACTACAATTACATACAGGAGAAAATCCGCCTGAAGAACTTCCGCTATGCCATGTCCCTGTCGCGGGAACGCATGCGCATCGTGGAAGTCAGATACCACATCGGCAACTTCTCAAGGCTGGACTATTTGCAGGCCAAGGTCGACTTCAACGCGGACAGTGCTCAGTACATGAAGCAACGGGAAGTGCTGAACTCGTCTCGCATAAAATTGAACGAACTGATGGCCAATCAAGACGTGACGGAACTCATCGGCATACGCGACACGGCGATAGATGTCAACCCGAACCTGCAATACGACGAGCTGTGGCAAGCCACATTGGCCACCAACGCATCTTTGTTGATGGCAGACAAGAACACGGAAGTCGCACAGGCGGACTACAAGAAAGTCATGTCCCGTGACTATCCTTACGTGCGCCTGAATGCCGGATACGGGTACACCCTGAACCGCTACGAACTTTCTTCCACGAAGAAACGGGACAACTGGGGGCTGAACGCCGGTATCACCGTCGGCTTCAACTTGTTCGACGGCAAACGGAAAATGCAGAAAAGAAACGCACAACTGGCCATCGAATACGCGGAACTGGAACGGGAAGACTTGAAGCTGTCCTTGAAATCGGACTTGAGCGACTTGTGGCAAGCCTATCGCAACAACTGGCAGGTCATGTTGATGGAACGTCAAAACCTCGTGGCCGCCCAAGAAAACTATGAATATGCCAACCTGCGTTACATGAAAGGAGACCTTTCCGGGTTTGAAATGCGGGAAGCCCAGCAAAGCCTTCTGGATGCGGAAGAACGGCTCTTAGTCTCGGAATACGACACCAAGACGTGCGAAATCTCTTTGCTCCAACTCAGCGGAAAGGTTCTGACCTATTTGAATGAATAAAAAAAAGAAAAACGTAAAAACAAAAGTACAAGAAACAGAATCCTTACATGGAAAGGAAAAACGATATAAACGACAAACGAAACGGAGAAAAAAGTGCTGGAAAGTTTGGTTCGTCCATCCGTTTTGCCTACCTTTGCAATCGTGATTAGGAAATCACCTAATTCTTCTGTTGAAGGTGCGTTAGTTCAGTTGGTTAGAATACATGCCTGTCACGCATGGGGTCACGGGTTCAAGTCCCGTACGCACCGCAACAAACATTAATTATTAGGATTTGGTAAATTATCATATATTTCATAAAATTGCCATCAAATTGTAGATGACATGAAATGTCCCAAATGCCGAAGTTCAGGACGTGTCAAGAGTGGTTTTATGAGAGATTCCCAACGTTATAAATGCAAATCGTGCGGTTGTAATTACAGTGTTGATTATGATTCAGTCGAGAACAAGGAACGGAAGCGTCGTCTTGCCTTTCGCTGTACTTGAAAGGTCATGGCTTTCATTCGATTGGCCGGTTACTTGGAGCAAGTCATATATCGGTCTGAACTGGGTTCGCAAGTATGGCCGTGGTCTCGCGGGCATTCGTAACCCCCTTGCAAGGTGATGGCACTTGACGAGATGCATTCCTACGTGGGGTCTAAAAATTGTCGTTGGATTTGGCATGGTGTTGATAGAGATGCTCAGGAATACGTTGACGTGGTTATCGGGGACAGAAGTTCCCGAATGGGGACAAGGCTCTGGCAAAGGAACAGCGACTAAGCCACGGGTATCGTAGGGGCTGACTGTTGGAAGGTGTACAACAAAATTATTCCTGCTGACAGGTCGGTTCAAACCAAGGCGGAAACTTACACGGTTGGAGGATATAATAGTTTGATTAGGCATTTTCTCGCACGATTCCGACGAAAAACGAAATGTTACTCTAAAAGCATAGAAATGATGGGGATATCTCTCAATTTATTGATGGCAAAAAGAAACAATTTAATATCTATGCTTACTAATACCCCTTGTATTAGTACCAAAGTCTATGGCTATCCGCATGAGGAAGCCGCAAAGATAGCTTTGATTGCCATCTTTAAGCACATAGAAAGCGGTAAATACAAAGGAGATTCATCCTTTGCTGTTTTTTTGAAGGAAGATGCCGAATTTATGAGAATCTGCTGAAAACGATTCATCTTTAATAAGTAAAGCTATGGTTAAAATCAATTTGGATAATTTCAGACGCTCTGACAGAAGGTTGTTCGTTCCTCAACCTAAAGTGTACTTTGATGATTTATGCTTTGAATATGGCGAAGGGAATATAGATGACAAATTAGAAATCCTATCTGAACTGATTGCTAATGGTTTGGATTTTGTTTCTGAAATAGAAAGATATATTGGAAGAACCTGTTGGTTGAATTACATTAGCGCATATTTTATCCTCCCAATCGGTCGATGATTAACGAAATTGACATATTGCATGAAGGTCATAGCCGCGATTTTTCCCGCCATACGTGTGAAAAGTCCGCAGGATTGCCTTGCGTAGTTTCTAGTCATCATAAGATTGTCGTTGAGTTGGGAGAATATGGTTTCAATCCGTTTTCGGAA
>CAYXQT010000106.1:0-7316 GCA_964466445.1 uncultured Paraprevotella sp.
ACGAGGTTACTTCCTTCTACGAGAAGTACGGCGAGCAGTTGCAGAGCACTGACTATCAGGTCTACTTGTTCGCTTACTGCAACTATTCCAACGAAGTCGTGGAGCTGTTCTCCGATTTGCGCCAGAAGAGCCGGAGCGGTGAGAACCCCGAAGACCCGGCGTTCACCGATTGGAAGGACTTCCGCGGGAAGGTAGAGGAAAGCCCTTCGTTGGCGGGCGAGAAGGTGACGATTGAAAACAGCATCTGGGTGAAGAACGCTTTCCTCATGTCCAACGCCGAGTACAAAAAGGCGAAGCTGCCGAACAAAGCCGAGGTCTGGGACAACTACACCGATGCCGACCACCCGTTCGACCTGTGCGGCACGAACGCGGACGACGGGCAGGATCCCGGTGAATACCCCGCCAACGGGGGAGCCATCATGGTGGAGCGCGCGGCGGCACGCATAGACTTCCGCGACGCGTCCGCTGACAATCCGCAGTACGGCATCGGCTCGAACACCTACAAGGTACTGGCAGGCGTCACGGAATCGGGAGAAGGAGAGGCGTTGAACCTCGTGAACGTCAAGCTGACGCGCATGAGCATGGTCAACATGAACAAGCACTACTACCTCCTGCGCCGGGTGTCGGACGACGGCTATAACGAAAATTCGCATATCGGCTGGCCCGAAACGCCCGTCAACTATGTGGTCGACGCGAAATGGGAGGACGTGCCCACCACCTACGTCGAGGTGAGGAACGCCATCGACGGCAAGACGTTCGAGTCGGGCAATTACTACAACTTCCCCCTCTTCGCGAAATACGACGAGACGATGGCCAAATACCCTTACGCACGTACAAGCTGGTACGTCGACAATATCGACGAGGTGACCGCCGGAGAGCATGACGCCGACGAACGCGGCGAGGGAACCTACAAAATCTGGCGCTACGTCACCGAAAACACCATCCCCAAAGACGCGAACGCCACCGACAAGGAGAACCGCGCGCAGATAACGGGACTGACCTCCGGCATCGTCTTCAAGGGCAAGATATTCCCGGGCGAGGACTTCTCCGAAATATTTGCCGAAGACATCCCTTACCTCTCGGAAGGCGTGCAGAAAGCCCTTGCCGCAAGCGAACTGGGCGTTGTCCCCGGACAGGAGAACGGTTACATCGACGAGAACGGAAGGAACTTGCTCGCAACCGACAAATACAAAGGGAAATACACCGAGGAGGACTTCAAGAATTACAGCTATCCCGCCCTGTACCTTTTCGAGGGCAGACTTTACGCGGGCTTCAACGAGGTCGTCGAGGCGGCTTACGCCGACGGGCAGGGCGGAACGCTCTATACTACCGTGGAAAGAATCCTGAGCCACTACTATTGCGACGGCAAGACGACGGTCGACAAGGGAGAGGGGCGCGAGAGCGTGCTGGCGTTCAAGTATCACGAGCCTGGAGAGGTGCAAGAAGGATGGGAGCAGTTGACCGTGACCATCTTCAACCAGATTCTCGGCAACATCAAGAAGGAAGACTGGGTGGAAGAGACCATGGGCAAATACCACGCCGGGACGGAGTACGGTGTCGAGCTGGCTGTCGCCGGTGACGCCCAATCCGAAGCACGCTTCAAGAAACTCGTTACCCAGACGGGCACGCGGTTCAACTTCACGCTTTACGATGCCACGGACGAGCATGACGCGTTCGGGAACGGCGGCGGATGGGGCTACTACTGCTACTACTTCTACTGGAACCGCCACAACGACAACGTCAACCCGGGCATCATGCACCCCATGGAGTTCGCCGTAGTCCGCAACAACGTCTACAAGCTGGCGGTCACCCAAATCGAGAGGCTCGGGCATCCCGTCGAGCCGTCGAACGACCCCGACCCCCAGGATCCCGGCGACCCCGACGAGGATCCCACGGTCTACATGAAAATCAGCGTCGAAGTCCTCCCGTGGGTCGTTCGCAAAAACGATATCCAGTTCTGACGGCCTGACGGCGGACACAATCCATTCTGAAAGATGAAAATTCACGAAGTCATGGCAAGATTCATCGGAAAGGGAGTTCTCTCCCTTTCCCTGATGATGCCGTGCATGGCGTTGTCGGTCGCCTCGTGCGATACCGTCTACGAGGACACTTCCGACTGCCCGAGGGGCGTCTCGCTGCGGTTCCGTTACGATTACAACATGGAGTTCGCCGACGCGTTCCGCACGCATGTCGACTGCCTGACCTGCTACGTCTTCGACCGGGACGGCAACTTCGTCGCCTGCTACACCGAGACGACCGACAGGCTTAAGGAAGAAGGCTACCGCATGGACTTCCCCTTGGGCGCGGGCGACTACAAGGTGGTGGCATACGGAGGGCTCGAATGCGAGAAGTCGTCGTTCGACCGCACCGTCCCGTCCTCCGCCCGCCCCTCGTTCCGGGAACTGGAAGTGCGCCTCAGGACGCACGCCGGCGTGAGCGACGCCTCCCTGCACGGCCTTTACTACGGCACGCTCGACTTCACCGTGCGCACCGACGACTACGTGGAACTCACCGTCCCGATGATGAAGGACACCAACAACATCCGCATCGTCCTCCAGCAACTCGACAACAGTCCCGTGGACATCGAGGCGTTCGGCTTCGAGATTACCGACGACAACGCGCTCATGGACATGGACAACAACGTAGTGCCGTCCGACTCCGTGACCTACGTCCCGTGGACGGCGGGACAGTCGGTGGCGGGACAGGTCGGCGACGCGCAGGACGAGGGGAGCGAGATAGTCGTGGGCTACGCCGAACTGTCCACCGCCCGCCTCATGGCGCGCGGACGCCCACGGCTGAGGATTTACCGCCGCTCCGACGGGAAGGACGTGGCCGACATACCGCTGATAGACTACCTGTTGCTGGTCAAGAGCGAGGTCTACCGCGAGATGTCGTCGCAGGAATTCCTCGACCGCCAGAGCGAGTGGGGACTGATTTTCTTCCTCGACCGCGGACGATGGGCACGGCTGCACATCGTCGTGAACGACTGGGTAGTCAGAATCAACAATGAGAAGCTGTAAAGGCAGGCTCATGATGCGAGAAAGGACGATGAACATGAGAAAGATGCTGTCTATGGCAATCGCCGCGCTGGCTCTCGCCGCGGCGGGCGTGTCGTGCGGCGACGACGCTTCGGCACCCATGCCCGGCGGCGTGCCCGGCGGAGACCTGCTTCCGCCGCAGGCCGACGACCACGTGTCGCTGTTGCTGAAAGCCGTGGCGACGGACGAGGACTGGGAAGATCCCGGCTACCTGCGCGTCGTCATCGTCAACACCGACCTGCGCGTCAGCGACAGCACCCACACCGGACAGCCGTGGACGGTGGAAGCCGACTACCGCGTCTCCAAGAGCATGGTGGCCGGAGGACATATCCTGAACGGCAGTACGGATAACCTGCTCAAATTCCCGGGCATCGCCGCCGACCGCTGGAAGCGCATCTATCTCCTCGTCGACTGCGAATATATGTCACTGACCACCGCCGACGGGAATGCCATGCAACTGACCGACGAGGGAGCCGTGGAGAAACTCTTCGGCACGCCCGACGGAGAGGGGAAGTTGCCCATAGACTACTGCACTTTCCGCCTCGGCGAGAAGACGGAACCCGGCGTCCCCATGACCGCCATGCACGAAGTGCCCGTGCCGCCGAGCGACTCGGTGCACGTGCCCTTGGACTCCGGCGCGCCTTTCATCGAGAAGATGGTGGAAGTCGGGCCGCTGTACGTCGCGCGGGCGGCGAACAAGGTCACTTTCGACTTCGTCAACGACACCGCACACCCTTACGGGAGCGGCGGCGAGACGATGCCTCCGGTCGACCTGGCCGTGACGGGTTGGCAAATCACCTCCACGGCGGATGTTTCCTACCTGTTCCCGCGTCTGGGCGCGGACTGGGCCGCGGGACTGTCGGTGCCGCATTACTACGGCGAACCTCATGACGACGCGCACAAGTCGGAAAACTACTCCGGCGGGGCATGGATGATATGGCTGGCGGAGGAAGCACGGAAGACGCACAAGACGGGCGACTACGACGGCTTCGCCGCACCCGACGGGAAGTACGAGTGGATGAAGGCCTACGCGCTCCCCGAAGGGGCGACCCACGCGCCGCTGTGCTGTCCCGAAGACTGGGAAAACAGCCGCACGCCGGTCGATTCGCTGGCGACCCCCGTGGCGGACAACGGCTACGAGGCGACGCATTCGTCGAGCTACGAAGTCTCGCCCGACGGCGTGTTGACGGGCGTGACGGGAAAGTCCTATTATTTCGCCGAGAGCAAGTACGACGGCGCGACGGCGGCAAGCGACGGACGCACGGATGCCGTGGAGCAGTCCTACACCCTGAGCGTAAGGCTGCGGCAGACCGACACCTCCGGCGGAGGGTCGACGCAGTACCACACTTACAGTGCCCCGTTGCCCAATTGCGAGTCGCTGTTCCGCGACACGCACCTGCTGGTCACCGTGACGTTCTCCCGGCTGATAACGGATTCTCTACGCATGGAAGTGGACGTGGTGCCCTACGGAGCCGTGGAGCTGGATCCCGTCTTCGGGCTCGACGTGCGGCACTAAGCCGTCCCCGCGGGCGGGAACCAGGCTTTTCGGACCGGCCTTGCCGGATACGGGGTTGTTTTTGAGATGAAAATGTGGCTTGAGAAAAGGAAACCATTAGGGGTGCGGGCGGCCGGCGGGAAACGCTGTCCCGACCGGAATGAAGCCCGGTGACGGCGGAACGCCGAGACCCGCCGGCAATGTAACCTTGACGGTGGCAATCCGGTTCATGGAACCCACCTAAAAACGAAGTATGAATGGAGCGTATATATAAAAGAATGTGCAAAGGCGGGGGCGGAGGGAAGTTCGCCCTCCTTCGCCGGGACGCGGCCCGTCTCGTCCGGACGGCGGCGGCGTTGGGATTCGCCGCCTTGTGCCCCTCGTGCGCCGACGACCTTGCGGTCGACGGCGAGGGGGCGTTCGGGGAGGAATGCGCCTTGTCCATGGACGTGGGGTTCACGGGCTTCGGTGCCGCGCTCGACACGCGGACCCGCGCGGCGCAAGGAGGCGTGAACGGCGATGCCATCAAGGAAATAGAAACGATGCAGGTGCTGTTTTACGCGAACTCAGGCGGGACGTGGAACCTGAAGTACATCTTCAAGAGTTCGGGGACTGTCGCGGATGCCGGCGTCGGCTCCCCGACGGAAGACGGCGCGGACGGCATCGGCTCCGGGACTTTCACCTTCCAACGGAGCGACGAGGACAGGCAACAAGGTGACAACTCCACCCAATTGCCGGACGGCGGCAACGTCCCGCTCGACGAGAACACCACCCGCCACGCCTCGTTCATGCTGAACGGCATCCGCCGCGGCAACTACCGCATCTACGTCGTCGCCAACATGCCGGAGGGCTTCGACGCGCGGAGGGATGCCCCGGACGACGTGCGCCTGCGCGACTACAAGCTGGCATGGAACACTGACAACATCACCGCCAACAATGCCATGTTCGGGTACTTCACGACCGGCGACGTGCGCGAACCCGAGGTCATCCGCAAGGACGCGCCGACGCTCACGATAAACGGCTCCGCGTCGCTCCACGCCTGGATCAAGCGCGCCGTGTCGAAAGTCACGGTCGCCTTCGACGGGACGAGGCTGGAACCCGACGTGCGCATCTACATCAAGAGCGTGCAGCTGCACGACATCCCGATGTACTGCTCCTTAGGAAGGACGAACTCGCCGGAGCACGTGGACTCGCTCTGCCAAAGGCCTGACGAGAACGGAGGCGGGCAACCGGAAGAGGCCTCTCAATCGAGGGTGGTTTACAGCACCGTGGAGAAAGTGGACAACGACAACGTCATATTCCGCGAAAGCCCGTACTACCCCGACTTCAACGGCAACCCCGAGAACGAGGACCAGGTGCGGGAGTGGAGGAACACCGTGCATGCCGCGGAAGCCCGCTCCCTCTATTTCTACGAGAACTGCCAAGGGCTCGGGACACGCGACGCGGTCAATGACGCGGACGGCTCATACAAGCCGCAGACCGACGGGAACGGCAACGCCTTCCCCGACGACTACGACAACGACTACAGCAAGGACAGCAAGCCTTACGGATCTTACGTGGAAGTCAAGGCGTATTACGAGAACGACAACCTGGCGAGGCGCACGGAAGGCAACATCGTCTACCGTTTCATGCTGGGAAAGGATGTCATCAACGACTTCGACGCCGAACGCAGCATCCACTACAAGCTGACCCTGGTGTTCAACGGGCATGCCAACGATGTGGACTGGCATATCGACTACAACGACGAGCCGGGCGACCATACGCCGGACACGATTTACGTGTCGTACAGCTACAACACGCCGTCGATACTGCCTTTCCAGTTCGTCGGCGAGGCGGAAGTGGAAAGCCTGAGTGCCACGATTACGGAGAACCACTGGACACCGGACAACAACAATGTCGAACACTATGAGGGGGCGGTAATCCCTGCTGACTTGTCCACCGGCTTCCTGTCGCTCCGGTTCGACCCTGACGTGCGTATCAGCGAGAATGATCAGGCCTCCGCAAATAACAATGTTGATAATGTCAAGAATTATTGGGAAGAGAACGCGTCCAACCAAACTCAAACCTATATCGTCAACGGGGAGAAAAACCCCAACCTTGACCTGAACGACAATAGCGAATTGATAAAGGAAGAATACAAGTTCGGGTTCAGCAGCCGGCAAAATTCCGGCGGGAATTATGTAACCTCCGTCAATATCCCCCTGTACACGCGCCCGCTGATGATATACAAGAACACGTCGTGGACGGGAGCCAATCCTTTCTACACGTCGACGAGGTCGGCGACCGTGCATCTCGAATACAAGTTGAAAAATAACAACAACACGTTCACGAAGGATGTCCATGTGGAGCAGGTAGACCGGATAAACAACCCGAGCGGGATATGGCGCAGGGCGGACAATCAAGAACCTTTCAACGTGACCTTGATGAACATGACCGGGCCGGAGTCGTATCTCACTCATGAGCAAACGCCCAACATCGGGCGGGGATACGCGCCGTATGTGTCCCACGGCGCATGGCGGGCATACGTCTACATCTCCACGGGAACGAACGGGAGCGAAGAACCCTGGTTCACGCTGACATCGGGCGGCCAGACGGCGGATGCCGTCGGCGAATACATACAAGGAATGAACGGGACGAACATCTCCTTCACTTACAAGCCCAACGGCACAATCGAGAGAGGACAATCGAGATGCGGCGTGATAAAGGTGGAATACAACGACTACACCTGCACGCACTACATCTTGGTCCGCCAAGGTTATGCCCCCTTGCAAATCAGCTCACAG
>CAYXQT010000107.1:0-7269 GCA_964466445.1 uncultured Paraprevotella sp.
CCCGCCCTTCCCTAAAAATATGTAACGTATGAAAAATTATAAGATTATTCGGCACGCAAGGTAAAACGCTTGAAGGCTGTCACCGTGCAGTCCTTGTCGGCTTCCTTCAAATAGTCTGCCACGCTTATCTTGTCGTTCTGGATGAAAGCCTGCTTCAACAGGCATTCTTCCTTGAACAGCTTGCTCAGACGTCCGGTAGCAATCACCTCAATCATATTCTCGGGCTTGCCCTCCTGACGCGCCTTGTCGGCGGCGATTTCCTTTTCCTTGGCCAATACGTCTGCCGGATAGTCGCTTTTGTCAATCGAACGGGGGTTCATGGCCGCGACCTGCATAGCTACCGCGTGCCCGTACTCCGCGGCCACTTTCTTGTTCAAGGCAACCATGGTGCAAAGCTGGTTCTTGTTCTGATGGTTATAAACGGCGATATCCTCGCCTTCAATCACCATATAACCGTCCAATTCCGTTTTTTCTCCCGTGATGCCGCTACGGTCTACCACGGCATCGGCCACGGTCGCTCCCCCCATCGGCAAGGCTTTCACTTCCTCCAAGGTCTTGCATTTGTTGGCTACGGCCAAGTCAAGAATGTCCTTTGCCAGTTTCACGAAATCTTGGTTCTTGGCTACGAAGTCCGTTTCGCACTTCAAAGCGATAATCGCGCCGAAGCCATTCTCAGCCTTTACCACCACGCAACCTTCCGAGGCCTCGCGGTCTGAACGCTTGGCGGCTACGGCCTGACCTCTCTTGCGGATGATTTCCATTGCTTTCTCGATATCATTGCCCGCTTCTTCCAAAGCTTTCTTGCAATTCATCATACCCGCTCCCGATATTTGGCGGAGCTTGGTAATGTCTGCCATTGTAACAGCCATAATGTATCCTGTATTTACGTGTAATCAAATCAATTATTCTTCCTCGGCAGTCTCGACGGGTTCCTCCTCTTCCGTTGCGTCATCCTTTCTCTTCTCTGCACGAGACTTGGTCGCGCGTTTGCGGTGTGGTTTGTTTTCAGGTTCGTCGGATGTCTCTACATCCACCTTTTCAACCTTGCGTTCTTCCAGACCTTCGGCAACAGCCTTGCAACAGATTTCGAGTATCACCTCAACGCTTTTGTTCGCATCGTCGTTTGCAGGAATGACAAAATCGACATTGTTAGGATTTGAGTTCGTGTCCACGATGGCAAACACGGGAATCCCCAAGCGGTTAGCTTCGCGAACGGCAATCTGTTCCTTCATCACGTCAACCACGAAAAGTGCGGCCGGGAGACGGGTCAAGTCAGCAATAGAGCCTAAGTTCTTCTCCAATTTGGCACGCTGACGGTCAATCTGAAGAATCTCACGCTTTGACAAATTGGAAAAAGTCCCGTCTTCCCTCATCTTGTCGATATTGGCCATCTTCTTCACAGCCCTGCGAATCGTCGGGAAGTTGGTCAACATGCCGCCCGGCCAACGTTCACTTACATAAGGCATGTTCACAGCCGTAGCTTTCTCAGCTACAATCTGCTTAGCTTGTTTTTTAGTAGCAACGAACAAAATCTTCTTTCCCGATTTTGCGATTTGTTTCAAAGCCTCCGCGGCTTCATCGATTTTGGCCACAGTCTTATGGAGGTCGATGATATGAATACCATTGCGTTCCATAAAGATATAAGGAGCCATTGCCGGATTCCATTTCCTTTTCAAGTGGCCGAAATGGCAACCGGCTTCCAATAAGGTCTCAAAATTAGTCCTTGACATTGTTTTCCTTTTTTAAGTCGTTTACTTTCTTTTTTGTTTCCTTGAACCAACCCCCGGGTAGTCCCTGCGGAATCCCGCGAGTTTAGATACTAAACATTCCTGCAGCCCGATAAACGGCCGATATCAACGTTTACTGAACTGGAACCTGCGGCGAGCTTTCGGACGTCCCGGCTTCTTGCGTTCCACCACGCGGGAGTCTCGCGTTATGAGACCTTCCGCACGGAGCGCCTTCTTATCATCCGGATTGATTTTCACCAACGCGCGGGCGATGGCAAGGCGCAACGCCTGAGACTGGCCGGTGAAGCCGCCGCCGTACACGTTCACCTTGATGTCATATTTTTCTTCCACGCCCAAAGTGGACAGAGGTTGCTTCACCACATATTGAAGGATGATAGAGGGAAAGTACTCTGCAAGGTCTTTCTTGTTAATGATGATCTTTCCCGTACCCTCGCTGACATATATGCGAGCCACGGCGCTCTTACGTCTGCCTAAAGCATTAACTACTTCCATCTCTTGCTATTTATACAGGTTTATGTCGATAATTTTGGGTTGTTGCGCCTCGTGCCTGTGTTCGCCGCCGGCATAGATGTGCAGATTGCGCAGCAACTGTTTGGCCAAACGGTTCTTGGGCAACATGCCTTTCACCACCCTTCTCACCAACCTGTCCGCTCCGTTGGGACGGGACATCAAAAGAGCCGGTGTCGTCTCGCGCTGCCCGCCCGGATAGCCCGTATAGCGGAGGTACACGCGGTCCGTCCATTTCTTCCCCGTCAACTTCACCTTGTCCGCGTTGATGATAATCACGTTGTCACCGCAGTCGACGTGAGGCGTGAAGTCAGGCTTGTACTTGCCTCTCAACAATTTCGCCACCTTGGAACCGAGCCGACCCAATATCTGGTCTGTCGCGTCCACGACGACCCATTCTTTCTTCACGGTCGCCTTGTTGGCCGAAATAGTCTTGTAACTTAAAGTGTCCATCCTTTCATTCAAAAAATAAAATTGTTACTACTAAAATAGCTTTAACTTCTTCTTCCGCGGTTCACTGGCCGTCCCCTCAGGCCAATGGAGGGACGGTTAACGCGCGGTTTTTCAAGGCTCTTATCGTCTTCTTGATAATAATCGGCATGCAAAAATACCACTTTCCATCCAAACGACCAACAAAACCGCGAACTTTTTCTCACTTTCTCAAAGTTCAAGGGACATGATGTAGTCGTTCATGTAGAAACCGTTGCCGATATCGAAATCTCCTTGGCGATCGACGTGCATGCCCATGCGAAGATAAAAGTCAAGCGCGGGATTCCGCCGGTTCACGTTCAACTCTATCGTCCGCGCCCCCGGACAAGTATTCCTCACATACGCCACGGCATGGCGGAACAGGGCACTCCCGCAATGACATCCCCGGAAGTCGGGCAAGACATAAATCTTCTCCAAATGAAACACCCCGGCATCCTCCGGTCGCACAGACACGTAGCCGGCCGGTGTCCCGTCGACATGGATGATGAAGTAGACATGGCCTTCTTCCGTCATCTGCCGGAGCAAGGCGGCTTCGTCGTACATCCAATGCATCATGTACTCAATCTGTTCCGGTGTCAGGATAGACTGGTATGTCGGCGGGAACGTCCGCCATGCCAGCGTGTGTATCAAGCCGCAATCCTGCACGGTGGCCTTCCTGATTGTGCGCACGCCGCTTTCTTTTTTTAACATGGTATATGATTCTTTTGTAATCCTGAAATTTTTCCTGCTTGGGGAAACCCTCGTCGCAAATGCCCTGCAAGCCTTTTTTTACGTCCTCACTGACCTCTAACGCCGCCAGATAGCCGAAGTTAGCCCAGCTGTTGTTGGTGAGTGCCTGGATGAAATATCCTTTCAGCTCATGGTCGTGGGTAATCGTCCTTTCCATCTCATAGGAATGCGGTTCCAAGTATTCTTTCGTCTCAACAGTCTTGGGCAGGGCACGCGTCAACTCGTTTTAGAACCCGTCGCACTTCACGGCCATCACGTCCGGATGCACCCATTTCTGCGCCGAATCCCCGCGCCCCGATTTTTTATTAAGGATGGTCTTGGGGTACAACACCTCTTCGAGCAAGTAATTCGACAGCAAGCGATGCAGGCTTCGCCCGTTGTACGAGCCTATTGCGGCATCTGCTTTCTGTACGCCGGACTGGAAAGTGAGGACGGGTTCTGCCGACACGCCGTTCCCCGTCAGTCGTTCTATCTCATCGGCATACTTGGTCACGTGGCAACATGTGCCTGTCGATTTTGCCGAGTTCCGTAGTTTCGTTGACATCGCGTGCCTCGGTATCACCAGGTTAAGCCAACTCACCGGACGGCGCGGTGCGGCAGGTCTGCATTCGGCACGAGCGTGCCCAGCATGATGCAATCGTATTTTCCGTTTCCATCCCTTTTAAGTATTCCAATCGGTAGCGACGGCTCATTCCCAATCGCTTAGGACTGTCTCGTAACTTCACGCCGCAAAGTTACGAACAAAAACGAGAAACATTTTCATTTTCTTGCCTTTTTAATTGCATAATTACGCCTTTTGTCGTAACTTCGCCCTCGATTGTAAACAACATAATGTCTAATATTATTAATTTCATTTCCAATTAATTTAATCAAATGGAAGAATTAAAAAACGTAGTGCCGTTGGAAGACTTCGACTGGAATGCTTATGAAAACGGTGACGTTCAGGTGAACGAAAACCGCGAAGCCCAGAAAAAGGCATACGAAGGCTCTTTGAACAAGGTGAATGACCATGAAGTCATCGACGGCACGGTTATCGCAATGAACGATCGTGAGGTGGTGGTAAACATCGGCTTCAAGTCGGACGGCATCATCGCGAGGAACGAATTCCGCTACAATCCCGACTTGAAAATCGGCGACAAGGTCGAAGTTTACATTGAAAACCAAGAAGACAAGAAGGGGCAACTCATCCTTTCCCACAAGAAGGCTCGCGTTACCCGCTCTTGGAACCGTGTGAACGAAGCTCTTGAAAAGGAAGAAATCATCACGGGCTACATCAAATGCCGGACGAAAGGCGGTATGATTGTGGACGTGTTCGGTATCGAAGCTTTCCTGCCGGGGTCTCAAATCGACGTGAAGCCCATCCGCGACTATGACGTGTTCGTGGGAAAGACTATGGAGTTCAAGGTAGTCAAAATCAACCAGGAATACAAGAACGTCGTCGTTTCTCACAAGGCTCTTATCGAAGCCGAATTGGAGCAACAGAAAAAAGAAATCATCAGCAAGCTTGAAAAAGGGCAAGTGCTCGAAGGTACTGTCAAGAACATCACCTCTTACGGCGTGTTCATCGACTTGGGCGGCGTAGACGGGCTGGTTCATATCACCGACCTTTCTTGGGGACGCGTGAGCGATCCGAAAGAAGTGGTACAGCTTGACCAAAAGATAAATGTGGTTATCCTTGATTTCGATGATGAGAAGAAACGCATCGCATTGGGCTTGAAACAGCTGACCCCGCACCCGTGGGACGCTTTGGATCCGGACTTGAAAGTGGGAGACAAGGTAAAGGGCAAAGTTGTCGTGATGGCCGATTACGGCGCGTTCATCGAAATAGCCCCGGGCATAGAAGGCCTGATTCACGTGTCGGAAATGTCGTGGAGCCAGCACTTGCGTTCCGCACAGGATTTCATGAAAGTGGGCGACGAAGTGGAAGCCGTCATCCTGACGTTAGACCGCGAGGAACGCAAGATGTCCTTGGGCATCAAACAGCTGAAAGCCGATCCTTGGGAAAATATCGAGGAGAAGTATCCTGTCGGTTCCAAGCATACGGCTAAGGTCCGCAACTTCACGAACTTCGGCGTGTTCGTCGAGATTGAAGAAGGCATAGACGGCTTGATTCACATCTCGGATCTTTCTTGGACGAAGAAAATCAAGCATCCGTCCGAATTTACTCAGATTGGCGCGGAAATCGAAGTCCAGGTGCTGGAAATCGACAAGAAGAACCGCCGTTTGAGCTTGGGGCACAAGCAACTTGAAGAAAATCCCTGGGACGTGTTCGAGACCATATTCACCGTGAATTCCATTCACGAAGGAACTATCGTCGAGATGCTGGACAAGGGGGCCGTGATTCAATTGGAATACGGCGTGGAAGGCTTCGCCACTCCGAAACATCTGGTGAAGGAAGACGGCAGTCAGGCTCAACTGAACGAGAAACTTCAGTTCAAGGTGATTGAGTTCAACAAAGAAAGCAAGCGCATCATCTTGTCCCACAGCCGCATCCATGAAGATGCGCAACGTGCTGAAGCCAGGAAGGCTAAGAAGAATGCCGGCAACGCCAAGAAAGGAACCAAGAAAGAAGACTCTCCGGTAGTCCAAAACCAAACTGCTTCCACCACGTTGGGGGACATCGATGCACTGGCGGCATTGAAAGCCCAAATGGAAAAGGGTGAATAACCGCGTCCCTAATGGGGAAATACGAAAGGAAGGGCGATGATTGTTTCCCGTCGCCCTTCTTTTTATGTGTTTTTGTACGATGGAACTCATATTCCGAAAGGCATGGAAAAGTTTGAACTGACGATATTGGGATGCGGGTCTGCGCTACCCACCGCACGGCATTCCGCCACGTCGCAGGTCATCAACATCCGCGAAAAGTTATATATGATTGATTGCGGCGAAGGTACCCAACTTCAAATGCGACGTTCGCACCTCAAATTCTCGCGGCTGAACCATATATTCATCTCCCACTTGCACGGCGACCACTGTTTCGGTCTGATAGGTCTCATCTCCACCCTCGGCTTGTTGGAGCGCACGACCGCCTTGTATGTACATGCCCCGTCAGCATTGGGTCCAGTGTTGCAGGGGTTGTTGGACTTTTTTTGCAAGGGACTGGACTTCCGCGTCGAATTTCATCCCGTGGACACCTCCCGCCATGCCTTGATTTACGAAGACCGCTCCGTTTCCGTTTACTCCATCCCCCTGCGCCACCGCATCGAATGTTGCGGTTTCCTGTTTCAGGAGAGAGCCGCCTTGCCGCACATCCGGCGCGACATGATTGACTTCTACCGCATACCGATTTGCGAAATCAACAACATTAAGAACGGAAAGGATTGGATTACGGAAGACGGGACGCTCATTCCCAATCACCGGCTCACCACCCCAGCCGATTCCCCACGTTCATTTGCCTATTGCTCGGACACGTGTTACCTGCCCGAACTTGCCCCGTACATCCGGAAAGCGGACTTGCTATTCCATGAAGCCACATTCTTGCACGAGGACTTGGCGCGGGCGCAAGAGACTTTCCATACCACGGCACGGCAAGCCGCCACGCTCGCACGGGACAGTCAGGTTAAGAAGCTTTGCATCGGCCATTTCTCGGCACGGTATGAAGATGAAAGTCTGCTCCTGAAAGAAGCGCAAAGCATTTTTGAACCTACAATTCTCGCGAAAGAGAATCTTCTCATAAAAGTTTAATGGATGTCTGCAAGTTACCCAGTCAGTAAATTCTATGCTTGAACACCGTGCAGAGTCAACCGGCAAGTGCAAAATCAAAGGAAATGTTTGAAGAACTCACGTTTCGGTGTTG
>CAYXQT010000108.1:0-7256 GCA_964466445.1 uncultured Paraprevotella sp.
TGCCGGTCGGTCCGCACTTCCACCGTCCTCATCTCCCGGATGTCCTGCCGCGACGAGTCCCGCCCCGTTTCCTGCGCCGAGACAGGAAACGGCATACAAGCCACACACAGGCGGACTGCAATCCACGCCGCCGCGTGCCGTCCTCTACCGGAACGGGCGTTCGACATCCCTTTCATCCCTTAAGTCGTACTTCGTCTACACAAAGCATTCAACCCTTCGTCCCATCCCACGGGGACTCCGGCACGATTACGTTTTGCAGGTCTTCTGACTTACTCCGGTTTGTCGGCCTTCCCACCTTATCGTGATAAGGAAGTGGCTTGAGGTTTTGGAACAAACCGCACAACGAGCTCACAGCAGCGGGACTGTCCGGGATTTGCACCCGATTCCCTTTTCACCCGCCGGCCTGAAAGGACTCTCCCGTATAGGCTGGGCAGGACAAAACATCGCAAAGGTATCAAAAAAAACGTTACCTCAAAACGTTTTCGTTGATTTATGTCAACAAAAGGGCGGTTAAACGACAATAAGCCCCGTTTTTCTTGCTTTGCGGGTCGGAACGCCTTACCTTTGCACCGTCATAAGGAAAAAAAGATACTTCGGGTATCAGGCTCCGCGAAGGAGCGACGTTTAGGTAAAAAGATTGTCAAATTAAAAAGAAAGGGAAAAGATTATGACAGGATTGATGATTGGCGCAGCGGTCGTAGTAGCTATGGCGGTTGCAACAGGTTCGAAGAAGAACAACGGTAAGTTCTTGGGTTCAAGCACTTCGATGCTGTTCGGTAACAAAGACCTGAATGCCGGTGCGGCTTGTTAAGCGCACCTTGGTTCGAGAACGGATTAAGAAGAAGATAGAAGGGGAGGGAAAGCGAGACCGCGTTCCCTCCCCTTTCCGCATTCCCGACTGCGCGCGGGCGGCCCCGGCGGCTCTCCCAAGGTGCGGTTGCGGGCGGGTTGCGCCTTCCTGTGCCGGACACGCGCGGAGGGAATGCCCGTCCGCGGATTCCGCCTCGCAAGACGGGGAGGACGCGACGGGACTGCCGGGGGCAAAGGTGAATTTTGGCAACCGTCCGGAACAAGCCGACCTGTCGGGACGGGAAATACCGGAGTACTCCCGGCATTCCTCGCGGTCGCGCGGGGCAACGGCATCGGATTTCGGGACATGACAGACCCGTCGTCCCCGTCCAAACCGAGCGCGGCTTTTTGACGGGAGATTCCGCAGTCGGAGACGACTTGCGGCGACCGGCCTACCGCGGACGGCGATGCCCCGTTTTGACGATATGCCATCCGATTCCCCTTTCCGCGAGCAAAGTGAAAGGGAAAAGCCCGTCCCGCGCGTCGCGGACTGCCGTCAAGAAACGCGAACTATGAGCGAAAGAGGCCGTTTCCGGATACATTCTTTCACGTTCCGGGCATCCGTTTAACGTCCTTTCACCAAAACCGCTCGTTTTTGTGCCGAGAAAAATTTCCGTTCCTGCGGACGAAACACTTTTTTTGTCCGCAGGAAAATCCGGAAAAGTGCGGATTCCGGCGGAAAAATCTCTTGAAGACGGCGGAACGGACTGCGGAAAACGCGATTTTTTCCTCTATTTGGAGGAAAAACGGGCGTTAGTTCGGAGTGTCGTTTTGCAAGGGAAACGCCCTCCGCGCTTGCGCGTCCTCTCTTCGCGGGCGCGGGAAGCCGCCCTCCGCCATGCCTTTTGCATGCGGAAACCCCTTTCCGGCTGACATCCCGTCTTTCAGAAGCGGTGCGAGAATCGCGTATTTCCCGCATCGTCCCGACAAGCATGCGAATACGCGATTCTCACGGGGGCGGAACTGACATTCTGACAAAATGGCAACCGACGGAAACCGCGCCCGACGGACTGCGGGCGGCAAGCGTCCGGCGACCGCCGGAGACGGCTTGCGGAAAGCGGTTCCGGACGGTCGCGAATTTTGTTCCGCCTCTTTCCTTTTTATTGAATAGTTTTAGTAACTTCGCCTTGAAATACGTCCCGGAACATGAACTCGTCTCCCGAAATAGCCATAATAAATGCCAATACACTGGCTTGCATGGGACTGCGGGAACTCATCGAACGGATGATGCCCATGGCTACCGTCCGCACGTTCAACGACTTCGGGCAGTTCGTCCGCGACACGCCGGACACGTATTTCCACTATTTTATTTCCGCCCGGATTCTTCTGGAACACAGCGCGTTCTTCGTGGAGCGAAAAGAAAAGACCATCGTGCTGACCAACGGAGAGGCGGGCACGCCCCGGACTTCGCATTTCCATACGCTGAACATCTACCAAAGCGAAGAGAGCATGGTGCGTGCGTTGCTGCAGCTGCAACAGCACGCACACGCGCATGGCCGGAACCTGCCGCGAAACATGAGCCAGCCCGCGGCCGCGGGCGCGTCCCGGGGCGACCCCAACGGCCTTTCCACGCGCGAAATCGAGGTGCTCACGCTCATCGTGCGCGGACTGACCAACAAGGAAATCGCCAGCCGCCTGTGCATCAGCACCACGACCGTCATCACCCACCGCAAGAACATCATGGAGAAACTCAACGTGCGTTCCGTGTCCGGCCTCACCATCTACGCGGTCATGAACGGCTATATCGAGGCCGACAGGATTTGACATTCCGGCTTCGGGGACAAGGGACACGCGGGTCGGCAACCCGTGCCGTCGGCTTCGTAAGTTCTTGAAAAAACGGCAATCCCGCAAATGTTCGGATTCAGGTTCCGTCCGCCGTGCGACGGTTGCTCCAAAGCATCCGGCTTCCTAATTCGTCGCGCCTTTCTCGACGAGGAGGTTTCCCGCCTTCTCCAACCGGTGTCCCATAATCCACTGCCCCGGCGGCAGGTCGCTGGCCTTGGCGAAGTCGCGCTTGAACGCGGCGAGGCTTCTTCCCGTGCGGGAGGCGAGCTCCTCCAAAGCCATGTCCTCGGTGAAGTCCTGTTCCATGAAAGCCAGAAGGTCGGACTTTCCCGCCTCGTTGAAGTCGGACGAGACGGACAAAAGCGGACATCCGTCGCGGGAAGGCAATCACGGCCTCATGCACTTCCAGTCGCAGCCATTCGTCAGCGGATGCCTCGCCGCCGTCGCGGAAAGGCAGGAACGACGCGAACAGGCTTTTCGACACCGTAATCTGCGGCAACAGGATTGCCCTCCCGGCAACGGGACACGCCCGGCGCGGCCTTTCGCTTCCTTGGGTCGTGCGGCAGTAGCGTTCTTTCAGTTCCTTGCGCGGCAAACGAAAATCTGGTGCCGCGGTAAGCCTCGCCGTCGAGCGGGATTCCGGTCGCGTCCACCAAACAGTCCCGTCGCACGAACACGCAGTTGTCCGCCGTCCCTACGTCCACGCCGTCCCTTGTCCCGACAATCAGTTTCCCGGAGCGCACGAAGATGACGGAGCGGGCGGGCATCCGGCGTTCCCAACGCGTGTCGCGGAGGATATGGCAACCGGGCGGGATGTCGCCGTAACTGACCGTATTCTCGGCTTGTCCGTCCATGATGAATGGCAGGTGGTGGTGTCCCTTGTCTCCCGTTCCCTCATCTTAAGGAAGATTTCGGGCATGGCGGCGGGGTTCATCGGCATCATGTCCACCAAGTCGAGCGACTTGACCATGTGCGCCGTGCCTTGCTTGTAAGCCTTGAAATGCTCCGTCGCGAGGTGGCGCGCGTAGGCGGCACTGTCGGCATACACTTCGAGGATGCGCACTTGGCAGGAGTCCCTTTTCTGTATCATGGGGAAAATGGCTACCACGCCCTCTTCCTCGCGGACGGATGTCGCCCCCACTTCCAAGGCTCTCCGCAGGTATTCGTCGAGGTATCCGGGATGGATTTCTATCTCCGAAATCCGGACCAGCATGCCGTCCGCGGCAATCGACCCGCCGCCCGCCCGGCCGGGGTGTTTCCCCGCGTCCGCCTCCGGCAAGCCGAAGAGCCGCCTCGCGTTCTCCCACAGGAACATCTCCTTGTAGGGCGAAAGTTCCTCGTCTTCCGACAGTTCCTTCTCCAACCTCCACAGACTGGCTGTCGCCGCCTCCGCCGACTGATAGGGGTAATCCGAGCCGTAGAGGATATGGCCGGGCGAGGTGATGGACAGCAGACAGCGTATGGTCTCCGGCGAGGCCGCGCCCGCCAAGTCGTAATACAGGCGGGAGAGGTTGGCCTCGAAGTCGATGTCGCCCAACATGCCTTTGGCTTGCAGGGCGGGCACCGTCGCTTTCATGCGCGGCACGGCGAGCGGCAGGAACGAGCCGCAATGCGGGACGACGAATTTGAGGTTGGGGTAACGCGCCGGCACGTTGTGCGCCAGCATGTTCGTCAGGGCGCGGGTGGTTTCCGCCGGGTATTCGTATGCGGCGAGCGGGACGGCTTTCATCAGCGCCTCGTTCACGGGCACGGGCTTGTGCGGGTGGATGACGACGACCGCGTTCCTGCTGTCCAGCACTTCCATCAGCGGGTCGAGTTCCTCGTCTCCGAGGTATTGTCCGCGGCTGTTCGTGGCCAGCTTCACCCCGTCGGCGTGTAGGGTGTCGAGCGCGTAGACGGCTTCCGCCACGGCCGCCTCCACGTCGGGGAGGGGGAGCGAGGCGCAGAACCTGAACCTGTCGGGACGGGACGCTTTCAGCTTGGCGCAATATTCGTTGTAACGGCGCACGGTTCGCCAGCACTGGCTTTGCCGAGCCGCCCGCATTTCTACGCTGTCGCCGAAGTAAGGTTGCGGGGCGGGCATGGTCAGGACGGCGCAGGAGATGCCCGCGCTGTCCATGAACGCCAGATGTCCGTCGGCGTTCCACGAAGGCAGGGGAAATCCTTCGTCCAACGCCGCGCCGTGCCTCTCCATGACTTCCACATAGAACGGAAGGATGTTGTGGCAATGCGTGTCCACCACGTTCTGCGCTCCCGCGAGACAGTTCGCCACGAGGGAAAAGATGATGGCGATTTGCTTGTCTTTCTTCATGAGCGTCCCCTCCCGTATTGCTTGCCCGCGTCCGTGCAATGCCCGATGGCGCTTCCCGTGCGCAGGTAGCCGCAAGTAGGGAACTCGAACAGCACGGGCTTGAACCGTCCGTAGTCCAGCTTGCCGTCCGCACCGAGCACGCCGTCGTCGGCGCGGGTGTGGAGCACTTCGCAGATGAAGTTCTCGGAATAGCCGCACCGGTACACGTCGACCTCCTTGCGATTCATGTCCAAAGGCGATTTCCCGACCATCGGCGTGCCGCCGTCGCCCGTCACGCCGTCGAACACGCCGCTTTTGTCTGCCTTCGCGCCCGAGGCGATGCCGCAATAGTCGGCTTCCGGCAGGAACTCCTCCGTCACTATGTTCACCGGCATGAAGCCTGTTTCCCTTATACCTTTATTAATATGGTGCGCCGAATGCAGGCTGACGAGCAACCTGTCGTGGGCGACCAGCGTCCACGTGGGTTTCCCGTCCACCGTCGCGCCGACGACGACCGCTGGCGTGGAATATGATGCCGACACGTTTCCGATGTTCCGTTTCATGGTTGTTCCTCCGTATGTCATTGCTTGTTCGACAGGTGTAATCAGCACATCCTATGTTCCCACGAGCCTTTGGTGTCCACGTCCGTCTCGCGCGGCACAGCGTCCGGCATGGCTGTCTTTTCCGCGGAGAGCAAGTCCTCACAGGTCGCGCCGCGCGAGCTACCTTGCGAATTGCCCTTGCTTGTCATGATGTCTGTCCCTTTTGTCTTGTTCCTGCGGTGCAAAGTTAAGACGATAAATCGGGAAAGGCGCGGTCTTGCGGCTCAAATGTCGTCGGAAATCCGTCCTATCATGTTTCCTGCCAAGGACAGTCTCGGGAAAGGACGGCGGGGACGGCGCGGAAAGACGCGCGGCACGGACTTTCCGGAAAAAACGTTATCTTTGCGGCGGCAAACACGAAAAGTCGAGATTATGAAGATTGCGGCGTTGATTTCCGGCGGAGTGGACAGCGCGGTCGCCGTCCATAAGCTTTGCGAGGCAGGCCATAAGCCGGACTTGTTCTATATCAAGATAGGAATGGAAGGCGAGGAGACGGGATGCACGGCCGAGGAGGACATCGAACTTTCCACGGCCACGGCACGCCGCTACGGGCTTCGCCTCGAAGTGGTGGACTTGCAGAAGCAATATTGGGAACTCGTGGCGGGTTACGTCGCGGAGCACGCGCGGCGGGGACTGACGCCGAACCCCGACGTGATGTGCAACAAGCTCATCAAGTTCGGATGCTTCGAGCAGGAGGCGGGACACCTGTACGACAAAATCGCCACGGGGCATTACGCCACGATACGCGAACGGGACGGGAAGACGTGGCTGGGGACGGCCCGCGACCCCGTGAAGGACCAGACGGACTTCCTGGCGCAAATCGACTGCCGTCAACTGGCAAAGTTGGCGTTCCCCGTGGGCGGCCTGATGAAGGAGGAAGTGAGGCGCATCGCCGAGGAACAGCGGTTGCCCCCGGCGCACCGCAAGGACAGCCAGGGCATCTGCTTCCTCGGACGGATAAACTACAACGACTTCGTGCGACGATTGCTGGGCGAACGCGAAGGGGCGGTGGTGGAAATCGAGACGGGACACCGCATCGGCACGCACAAAGGTTGCTGGTTCCACACCATCGGGCAACGCAAGGGACTGGGACTGGGCGGAGGCCCGTGGTTCGTGGTGAAGAAGGACGTGGAACGGAACATCCTTTACGTGTCGCGCGGCTACGACACGCTTTTGCAGTACGGCCACGGTTTTAATCTGCCGGACTTCCATTTCGTCACGGAGAACCTGTGGGGCGACGCCGCGGAGGTGGAAGTCACGTTCAAGACGCGCCATCAGCCGAACTTCCTGAAAGGCCGCCTCTTCCGCACCGCACACGGCTACCGGATAGAAAGTCCCGAAAGAATCCAGGGCATAGCACCGGGGCAGTTCGGAGTGGTGTACGACGCGGCATCGGAAATCTGCGTCGGGAGCGGCGAGATAAGCGTTTAGCCTTTCTTTCTCCGCAGTATATGTTATTAGTCGTCCCTTAACAGCCGTCTTCAGTGAGACATTGCTTAGATTCAAAATCGAAGTGCAAAAATCCAAGCCCTCCCCGCCGCCAAGAGCAACTGGCAATACAAAAAAAGGAAAAGAGGAAGTCAAACCCCCTCTGAAATCACTGATTTCGTGTTGCCATGCACTACCGTCAAGTAACTTCGGAACAAAGGCCGCAAATTCTTGTGCCGTTGCAAAAGAAGACGGCGGGAAAGGAAATTGCCCTGTCAACGGGCGCAAGCCAGTCGACCCTC
>CAYXQT010000109.1:0-7123 GCA_964466445.1 uncultured Paraprevotella sp.
TCGACGGGGATACCGTGTCGCTGATGGGGGACGGGAACCTGAAAGGCATGGAGGTTTGCGGCAAAGAAGAAGTGGTCGGCGTGGTCTCGCACTACATCCGCAAGGGCAAGACGATACCGGCATCCGACCCGCGCCTGCGGCGGCGCGTGCGGCTGTGGCGCAAACTTCTGCGCGTGCGCCGCTACCTGTTATATATATATAGGATAAATCTTAAAATATCAGATTGGCTAAGATGAGAATCAAGGACGGTTTTGAACTGCGTGAGATTTGCGGCGAGCACGTGATTATGTCTTACGGGCTTGACAACATTGACTTCAGCAAGGTCATTTCGCTGAACGAGACTGCGGCCTTCTTGTGGAAAGAAGCCGTGGGGAAAGGGGAATTCGGCGAGGAAGAACTGGCGGCGGCCTTGCTGGAGGCGTATGAGGTGGACGAAGACACGGCCCGCAAGGACGTGGCGCAAGTGGTTTCCACTTGGAAGGAAATCGGGCTGTTGGCATAACCGTACGTGGCTGTGGACGTGGAGCGGATAAGGGCTTACTGCCTCGGCAAGCCGCACGCGACGGAGGACTTCCCTTTCGACGAAACCACGCTGGTCTTCCGCGTCATGGGAAAGATTTTCGCGTGCATAGACTTGGACGACGTGGACTGGTTCTGCCTGAAGTGCGACCCGGAGTACGCCGTGGAGTTGCGTGAGCATTACGAGGGGATTACGGGCGCATGGCATTGGAACAAGAAGTATTGGAACCAGATTGCCATCACGCACGGGGACGTGCCCGATGCCTTGATATGCAGTCTGATAGACCATTCTTACGACGAGGTGGTAAGGAAGTTGCCCCGGAAGCTCCGCGCCTGTCTGGCGGACGGGGGATGACCGGCTACTCCTCCCTGCCGTCCTCGCCGTGCAGTATGGGAAGTTGCCAGTGATATTTCACAGCCAGCATGCGGATGGATATGACGATGATGGCGGAAAGGATGGCGTTCACTTCGGCCGGGAGTCCCGCAGAATAGCCTCCGACATATACGATGCCCCCGGCGATGCAGGCCATGGCGTAGATGTCCTTGCGGAAGATGAGCGGCACTTCGTTGATGAGGATGTCCCGGATGATGCCCCCGGCGGCTCCCGTGATACAGCCCATGGCGACCGCCGTCCAGGCGGGGTATCCCATGTTCAGCGTCTTTTCCAGTCCCGTGATGTTGAACAGGGCGAGGCCGACGGTGTCGAAGATGAACCACGTGCTTTGTTGCCGTATGATTTTCTTCCCGAAAAGGATGACGTAGAGCAGGGAGAGGGCGCAGCAGACGACGTACACGGCGTTCGTCATCCAGAACGGCGGGATGCCCAGCATGATGTCGCGTATCGTGCCGCCCCCGACGGCCGTGGCCGTGCCTACGATGTAAGCCCCGAACCAGTCGAACCGTTTGGCCGAGGCCAGGCGGATGCCCGAGACGGCGAACGCCATCGTCCCTATGAACTCTATCACGACGAAAGAGACCGGGAGGCGGAGGGTCGTCCCCATCACTTGCAGGATGTGCAGGATTTCTTCGGTCATGCGTTCACGACGTTTTGCGGTCTTCCCCGGAGGAACGCGCGGATGTTCTCCGCGCAGGTTTCCATGAGTCTCAGGCGTGCTTCCCTCGTGGCCCAGGCGATATGCGGGGTGAGGTAGGCATTGGGCGCCGAAAGCAGGGGGTTGTCTGCCGACGGCGGCTCGGTGCTTGCCACGTCCGCGCCGTAGGCGGCGAGGATGCCGCTTTTCAGGGCCTGGGCCACGGCCTCCTCGTCCACCAGCGGGCCGCGTCCCGTGTTGATGAGGATGGCTCCCGGCTTCACGAGCGCCAATGTCCGCGCGTTCGCCATGTGCCGCGTTTCCGGAGTGAGCGGGCAATTCAGGCTGATGACGTCGCAGACGGAGAACAGCTCTTCTATCGTGGCTTTCCGTATGCCGGCATCTATCCGGTCGGCGCGTTTCGAGGTGTAGGCATATACTTCCATTCCGAAGGCTAAGGCTATGCGTGCCGTGGCCGTGCCGGTATGTCCGAGCCCCACGATGCCCATCTTCTTGCCCGCCAGTTCGATGAGGGGCGTGTCCCAGTAGCAGAAGTCCGGATTGCCGCTCCATCGCCCCCTGCGGTTCTCCTCGGCATAATGCTCCACGCGGTTGGTGGCGGCCAGCAGGAGTGCGAAGACCATTTGGGCGACCGACTGCGTGCTGTATGCCGGGATGTTGCAGACGGGAATGCCGCGTCCGCGTGCCGCTTCGGCATCAACCACGTTATAGCCCGTGGCCAGCACGCCGATGTATTTCAGGCGCGGCAGTCGTTCCATGTCTTCGCCCGTGATGAGGGTCTTGTTAGTCAGCAGGATGTCGGCATCTCCGGCGTGCGCGTGGAACTCTTCCGCCGAAGTGCGCGGGAACACCGTCAGTTCGCCTAACCGCGCGACGGGTTCCCAGGAAAGGTCGCCGGGGTTCAGCCCGTATCCGTCCAATACAGTGATTTTCATCGTTTCCTCTTTCATCTTCCGTTCATCTTGAAGTTCATGCGGCGGTAGCCCACGAGCTTGTCGTAACGCCCGCCGTTGGGGCGATGGTACACCAGAATGATGTACTCGTTTTCCGTCTCATAAAAGTTCCCGTCCGTCAGGCCGCCGTCTCCCGCGGTGTCGCCGTCGTGCACGAAGAGGTAGTTGTAGTTGTAATATCCCTGCTTGAGCAGCGCGGTGGCTTCGTAGGCCTGCGCTTCCCGGTTGTATGTCATGCGGCATTCGGGGGAGAGGCGGTTATAAGTCCACTCGCCGTTCAGGTAAACCTCCCCGCCCGGGAGTTGCGGGCTTTTCAGGGTGAAGTGCGTGAACACGTAGTCGCAGGTTGTCGCCGCGTCCCCGCCGTCGCTGTTGCGGACGATGAAGGCACCGTTCTGGTCCTCGTCGTACAAGTAGTTGCGGGCTGTCCGATCCGGATAGAGCGTCGCATGGTAATACGGGTCGAACCATTCCATCCGGTCGATGTTCAGTGTGGGGACGTGTACGTCTAATGTCTCGAACTTGTGGTATTCGTTGCCCGCCGGGAAAATCAGCTGTCGGTTGTGCGTGAACTCTATCTTGTTGGCGGCCTGTATGTTCGGCTTGGGGTTGACGACGCAGTTGTCCCGGCGGCGGTTTTGCATCACCACGGTCTTCAGTTCGCGGTGCGGGTCGATGACGTTCACCAATCCGTAGTTGACGGAAAAGTCCACTTGCTGGTGCGACTTGTTGAAGTCTATGTCCGTGTTGGTGCTGACGGTGGCTCCTATCCCCACGCCCGGTTCGACGAGGCAGAAACATGCCACGAGTGCGGGCACGGGCTCGTCGCCCTCGTCGTTGTAGACCGTCAGCCGGTAGTTGCCGGAGAGCTTGAGCGAAACGTATTCGTTGGGGATGCGCAGCGCGTAATGAGTGTAAAGCACGGTCGTGTTGAAGCTCTTCTCGTAGTCTTCTATCTGCACTTCGTTGAAGCCGTTCAGGTAATCGGATTCAAAAATCTCGGTCGACGGCGTCCAGTCGGCGTTGCAATGCTCTACCTTATATATATAGCGGTGGTATTCGTGCGAGAACTCGTCGAAGCCGATTTCCAGATGGTTTCCCCCTCCCAAGTCCATGACGGGAGGCAGCAACGGGTCTCCGTTCACCACGACTTGCAGGGTGTGCAGCCGGTCATCCAAGATTTCATGCTGTTGTGCGCTCATGGCCGATGCACAGCACAGCAGGATTAAGAGTGCGTTTGCCTTTTTCATGCCGCAAAATTACGCTTTTTTTCGGATGCCTTATCAGGTTTTTACCTTAACTTTGTCCGCAACTTCTTAAAATGGCATGATGTTACATCGAATTTCGGGACTGCTCATCGGAGGAGCGTTGATGTGTCCGTCGAGCTTGCCGGCATTGACTTATACGAAAGCGGATTCGTTGAAAGTGGTGCGGCTCCTTGATGCAGGGAAAAAGCAGACAAGGGGAACGAACATGACCTTGTTCTTTGCGAGGCAGTTCATGGGGATTCCTTACGGGGCTTCCACCCTCGAAGTGAACCCGGAAGAAGAGTTGGCCGTCGACTTGCGCCGGATGGACTGCACGACGTTGGTGGAGAACGTCGTGGCGTTGACCTTGACCGTGAGGGAGGAGCGTCCCACGTTCGCTTCTTTTTGTCGGAATCTGGAAAAGATACGGTATAAGGGAGGGCGGATAGACGGCTATCCGTCACGCAACCATTATTTCAGCGAATGGATAGCGAGCAACGAAAGCATGGGCATCGTGAGGGAAATAAAAGGAGAAGAAGGCAAGGGATACCGGCCTTTCGTCGCCGTGCAACGGCTGCACTTGAACTACATGAGCACGCACCCCAATGCGTACCCGATGCTGAGAGGGCGTGCAGGCGTGATGGCCCGCATCCGCCAAAATGAAAAGAAGTTGGAGAATGTCTCGGTGAGGTATGTGCCCTTGTCGCTGTTGGACAAGGGGAAAGACGTGCTGGGGGCAATCCGCGACGGAGACATTCTGGCTATCGTGACGCGGAAGAAAGGGCTGGATGTCTCGCATCTGGGACTTGCGGTGTGGCAGAAAGGCCGGCTTCATTTGCTCAACGCTTCCAGCATCCACAAGAAAGTGGTGCTTGAACCCATGACGCTGAGCGAATACATGAAGAAGCATCCCTCGCAGTTGGGCGTGCGCGTGGTGCGTGTCATTTGAGCAGGTCTATGTGTTTCATCTGCCGCATGATGGCCGTCTGCCGCTTCAGCATGTAACGGGACGGATTTTTGGAACTGAATTTGAGGGGATTGGGAAGCGTGGCCGCTATCAACGCGCAGTTGGCACGCGTGAGTTTCGCGGCGGGGTATCCGAAATGCTGTTGCGCCACGGCTTCGGCTCCGTATATGCCGTCGCCCATTTCGATGGAGTTCAGGTAAACCTCCATAATCCGTTGTTTGCTCCAGCACAGTTCTATCAGGACGGTAAAGTAAGCCTCAAATCCTTTTCGGAGCCAGGAAGAGGCCGGCCATAGGAACACGTTCTTGGCGGTCTGCTGGCTGATGGTGCTACCGCCGCGCTGGCGTTTCCCCTTCATGCGTTCTTCCATGGCGTTTTGGATTTCCACTACGTCGAAACCGCGGTGCTGGAGAAACCGCTGGTCTTCGGAAGCCATGACGGCCACGGGCAGGTACTTGGACATCTCTTCCAAGGGAATCCAGTGATGCTTCATCCTGATTTTCTCGCCCCGGCTCGCTTGCTGTACGCAACGGATGACCATGAGCGGGGTGAGGGGGACGGGGACGAAGCGGTAGAGGAGGACAAAAAAGATTGTACTCCCGAAAAACAGGAGTACAATCCATCGTAGCCACTTCCGGATTTTCTGCAAGTATTCCATTTAGGAACCCGCTTGTGCCTGAGCTTCCTGAATCATCTTCTCGCTGGCGTACAGGTAGACTTCCACGCGACGGTTCTGCGCACGCCCGATTTCCGTGCTGTTGTCGGCCACGGGATTGGTTTCGCCCAGACCTTCTACCGAGGTTATCTGCGCGGAGTTGACCCCGCACTGCTTCAGGTAAGTGGAGACGGAATTGGCCCGGAGCATCGACAAGTCCATGTTCTTCTGCATGCTTTCCGCGGCCGTGCTGTTCTTCCATCCCTGGTTGTCGGTGTACCCTTTTATCGACACGTCCATGTCCCGGTTCGCGTTCAGCACGGTGCTGGCAAACTTGGCCAACGAAGCGGTGGCGTTGCTGCTCAAGGTCGAGCTTCCGGTGTCGAACAGGATGCCGGAGTCGAAAGTGACCTTGACGGCTTGCAGTCCGTTGTCGTCGGTCACGCTTTCCACCTGTGCGTTCTCCACTTCCTGTGCCGCGGCCTTGGCCTTGTCCATCTTGCGGCCTATCAAGGCTCCCGCGCCTGCGCCTACCGCCGCGCCCACCGCGGCGCCGATGCCTGCCCCCTTGCCTTTGTGGCCTGCCGCCAGGGTTCCGATGAGCGTGCCCAAGGCCGCGCCGCCGCCCGCGCCCACCATCGATCCTTTCTTAGTGTTGTTCAAGCTCCCCCCGCAACCGCTCAGGAGCATACCGGCACTCAGCGCGAAAACGCTAAACTTCAATGCTTTCATAGTGATAATTATTTAATAGTGCAATCGTAGGCAAAAATAGATATTTTCTGCCGAACAGTCGCATGAAAAGGAAACTTTTTGTTAATTTTGCATGCGGTTCATGGATATTGGTTATGGCTAAGGAACTTAAAAACCTGACGAAAAGAAGCGAGAACTATTCCTCCTGGTACAACGAGCTGGTGGTGAAGGCCGACTTGGCCGAGCAGTCGGACGTGAGGGGATGCATGGTGATAAAGCCTTACGGGTACGCCATCTGGGAGAAGATGCAGCGCGTGCTGGACGACATGTTCAAGGAGACCGGCGTGCAAAACGCTTATTTCCCGTTGCTGATTCCCAAGTCGTTCCTGAGCAGGGAGGCGGAGCATGTCGAAGGCTTCGCCAAGGAATGCGCCGTGGTGACCCATTACCGCCTCAAGGCCGGCGAGGACAAGGCGGGCGTGGTGGTCGACCCGGCGGCCAAGCTCGAAGAAGAGCTGATTATCCGCCCCACTTCGGAGACTATCATCTGGAACACTTACAGGAACTGGATTCACAGTTACCGCGACCTGCCCGTCCTCTGCAACCAGTGGTGCAATGTCATGCGCTGGGAAATGCGCACCCGCCTTTTCCTCCGCACCTCCGAGTTCCTGTGGCAGGAAGGGCATACGGCGCACGCCACGCGTGAAGAAGCCGAAGAACGCGCTAAGCTGATGCTGAAAGTGTATGCCGGTTTCGCCGAGCGGTATATGGCCGTGCCCGTGGTGCAGGGCGTGAAGAGCGAGACGGAACGCTTCGCCGGCGCCTTGGACACGTACACCATAGAGGCCATGATGCAGGACGGCAAGGCCTTGCAGTGCGGCACGTCGCATTTCCTGGGGCAGAACTTCGGGAAGGCGTTCGACGTGCAGTTCATCAACAGGGACAATGAGCCGGAATATGCCTGGGCCACCTCTTGGGGCGTGTCCACCCGCTTGATGGGCGCACTCGTCATGACGCATTCCGACGACAACGGACTCGTG
>CAYXQT010000110.1:0-7073 GCA_964466445.1 uncultured Paraprevotella sp.
TGCGCGCGGTGTTGAAAGAGGAGGAACGGCGCATGACGCCATGCACCTCGTACCCTTTTTCGATGAGGAACTCGGCCAGGTAGGAGCCGTCCTGCCCCGTGATGCCCGTAATCAATGCTGCTTTTCTCATGATGGATAATGTTATGGTGTTTAATGTGAATGCCGCAAAGTTACGAAAACTTTACCAAACGGAACGGCAAAACGGCGGGACATTCTGCAAAGGACGGTTTCCCGCCCCGCCCTGCGGCAGGCACGCCCTCCCTGCCCCGCAGACGCGCGGAAGCCCCAAAAGCGAAAAACTCGGGTTAAACTTTCTTAAACGGAAGGTAAAATCAAAACTTCGTATCTTTGTGCGACAAACGTCCGGGGCGGGCGGACGAAGAGTCCCGCCGTCCCGGACGAAACGAACGGATTTCCGGAATCCGCCTTATTAAGGACAAAAAGAGAGAATATCGTTTACGGATTGGCACCGGCATTCTGCAAGGCCGCCACAACCCGCCCTTCCACTTCTTCGCGGAGTTCCGGATTGTCTTTCAGCATGTTTTTCACGGCATCCCTCCCCTGCCCTATCTTCGTGTCGTTGTAACTGTACCAGGAACCGCTCTTCTTCAAAACGCCCAGTTCCGTACCCAAGTCCACGATTTCTCCGATTTTGGAGATGCCCTCTCCAAAGGTGATTTCAAATTCGGCCTTGCGGAAAGGAGGAGCCACCTTGTTCTTCACCACTTTCACGCGCACCTGATTGCCGACCACCTCGTCGCCGTCCTTGATGCTCGTCACGCGGCGGATGTCCAAGCGCACACTGGCGTAAAACTTCAAGGCGTTACCGCCCGTTGTCGTCTCCGGGTTGCCGAACATCACGCCGATTTTCTCACGCAACTGATTGATGAAAATGCAGGTGGTGTTCGTCTTGCTGATGGTAGAGGTCAGTTTACGCAGAGCCTGACTCATCAAACGTGCCTGCAGGCCGACCTTGTTGTCCCCCATGTCCCCGTCTATCTCGGCTTTCGGTGTCAAGGCGGCCACGGAGTCTATCACGATGATGTCTATAGCCGACGAACGAATCAGCTGGTCGGCTATTTCCAACGCCTGTTCCCCGTTGTCCGGTTGGGAAATCCACAAGTTGTCCACGTCCACTCCCAATTTGGAGGCATAAAACCGGTCGAAAGCGTGTTCCGCATCGATAAACGCGGCTATCCCGCCGCTTTTCTGTGCCTCGGCAATGGCATGGATGGCCAGCGTCGTTTTGCCGGAACTTTCATGGCCGTATATCTCTATGATGCGTCCGCGCGGGTAGCCCCCCACGCCCAAGGCGGCGTTCAACGCGATGGATCCCGTGGGAATCACCTCCACTTGCTCCACGCGGTCGTCGCCCAGCTTCATGATGGAACCTTTCCCGAAATTCTTCTCTATCTTGTCCATTGCCGCCTGCAGGGCTTTCAGCTTTTCCGCATTCGAACCGCCACCCTTCACGGTCTCTTCATCTTTCTTTGCCATACTCGTCTTTTTTGCAATCAAGTCATTTATTTCATATCCCGGCAACTCCCCGCGGGAGACACCGCGCAGGACGTACCGGGTTAAAGTTCGAGGTCGCCGTTGAACACCTCATGCCGCGGAAGCCCGTTCCTTTCCAGTTCCTCCATGAACGGGTCTGGGTCGAATTCCTCCACGTTCCACACGCCTGGCTTCTTCCATGTTCCTTTCAGGAACATCATGGCTCCAATCATGGCGGGTACACCCGTGGTGTAACTTACGCCTTGCATGCCCGTCTCCATATAAGCGGCACGATGGCTGCAGTTGTTGTAGATATAATAGGTAAGCTCTTTCCCGTCTTTCACCCCGCGGATGCGGCAACCGATGCTGGTTTCGCCCTCATAGTTCTCGCCCAAGTCCCGGGGGTCGGGCAACACTGCCTTGAGGAACTGCAACGGGACGATTTTCATCCCATTGAATTCTACCTCGTCTATGCGTGCCATTCCTATGTCCTGTATCACGCGCAGATGCGTGAGGTAGTCCTGCCCGAAAGTCATCCAGAAGCGGGCGCGTCTGATTGTCGGGAAGTTCTTCACCAACGACTCGAGCTCTTCGTGAAACAACAGGTAAGATTCGCGCGGGCCGATGTTCGGGTACGTCAGCTCCCTGTGGATTTCCATGGGTTTCGTCTCCACCCATTCGCCGTTCTCGTAGTAACGCCCGTTCTGCGTGATTTCGCGTATGTTGATTTCCGGATTGAAGTTCGTGGCGAAAGCCTTGTGGTGGTTTCCCGCGTTGCAGTCCACGATGTCCAAATAACGGATTTCGTCGAAATGATGCTTGGCCGCATACGCCGTGTAGACACCGGTAACACCCGGGTCGAAGCCGCATCCCAGAATGGCGGTCAGCCCGGCTTCCTCGAAACGCTTTCTGTAAGCCCACTGCCAACTGTACTCGAAACGAGCCACGTCCCTCGGCTCGTAGTTTGCCGTGTCCAGATAACTGCACCCAGTCCGCAGGCACGCTTCCATGACAGTCAAGTCCTGATAAGGCAAGGCCAGATTCATCACCATGTCAGGCCTGTAATCCTCTAACAGTCCCACCAACTCCTCCACGTTGTCGGCATCCACCCTTGCCGTCCGGACAGACGGGTTCCCGATGGCCTTCACGATAGCATCGCACTTGGCTTTCGTGCGGCTGGCAATCATGATTTCGCCAAACACGTCCGGATGCCGAGCCGCCTTGTGCGCCGCCACCGTGGCCACACCGCCTGCGCCGATGATTAAAACTCTCCCCATCTTTCTGAATTCGGTGTTACAATAGAATGCGTATGAGATGCAAAGTTAACGATTTTTCCCAAGAAGTAAAGGAAAAGTCCGCCTTTTTGATTTTTATTTGAATTCGTCCCTCCGACATCTGACGTGTTCTTCGACGAATGACAAGAGCTTCACGGCGTAACCCTCTCCCGTCCGGTATTCCACGGGCGGCAACTGAGGACTTTTCCCCCGAATCGGCTCGAAAATCCCGCGTGCGCGGAAACCATATTGTCTCTCCGCACCCGACCGAATCCGGCAAATCAGCGTCCGTCGGCAAGCACCGCCGCCACACGAGGCGCGAGGCGACGCAAAAGGACTTATATGCCCGTGCACAGGGACATAACTACAAGGGGACTGCGGCAAACATAAGCCGTACAATCCACGAACCCGCGTCAGGCAACAGCCTGTCGGCCAACCCTTGACAAAATTCGGCATCCATATCGAATGCGCCGCGCAGAGCCTTTCCGCCGGGGTATCGGATGTTGCCGGAAAGCCCCGTGCAACTGACAGTCTGACTTCCCGCCATCGCGTGAGAACCCACGTACTTCTCCAGACTTCCGCACAAGGACGCAAACGACGGATTCTCGCGAAGTCTAATCCGACTTTTTGACAAAGGTGTTTGTCCCTTACGGGTAGACACGCGTGCCAAATCCGCCGGAAGTGCAAAATATCCGGTCTGCCAAACTTTCATATTTCATGACATTTTGTCGCATTCCTCCCTATGGCAAACATTTTGATACCCGACAAGTGTGGCCCGGTAACGCCACATGGAAATAAAGGAAGGAAGACAATCAAACACAGAAAGGGAAGAACCATGACATTTGAAAAATTCACCATCAAAGGCCAGGAAGCCATACAGGAAGCCGTCAATCTGGTAATGGCACGAGGACAACAAGCCGTGGAGCCCGAACACTTGCTCTCCGGCATCCTCAAAGTGGGCGAAAACGTCACGAATTTCCTCTTCCGGAAATTGGATGTCAACGGACGGCAAATCGAGAAAGCGGTCGAGGAGCGGATAGCTTCGCTCCCGCGAGTGCAGGGCGGCGAACCGTATCTGACCCGTGAAAGCAACGAAGTGCTGGCGCGAGCGCAAGACTGCGCCTCGAAAAGCGGCGACGAGTTCGTCTCGATTGAACCGATGCTCCTCGCCTTGCTCACCGTGGAAAGCAGGGCAAGCAGGATTCTCAAGGATGCCGGAATGACCGAAAAGGGACTGAACGCGGCCATCAACGAACTGCGCAAGGGCGAAAAGGTGACGTCGCAGAACAGCGAAGACACGTACCAAGCCCTGAACAAGTACGCCAAGAACCTCATCGAGGAGGCGCGGAGCGGGAAGCTTGATCCCGTTATCGGGCGTGACGAGGAGATACGCCGCGTGTTGCAAATCCTAAGCCGCCGGACGAAAAACAACCCCATACTGATAGGCGAACCGGGCACCGGCAAGACGGCCATCGTGGAGGGGCTGGCACACCGCATCCTGCGCGGCGACGTGCCGGAAAACCTGAAGGACAAGCAACTCTACTCTCTCGACATGGGCGCGCTCATCGCCGGGGCGAAATACAAGGGCGAGTTCGAGGAAAGGCTGAAGTCCGTCATAAACGAAGTGACGAAGAGCGACGGGCGCATCATCCTCTTCATCGACGAGATACACACGCTCGTGGGCGCGGGAAAGAGTGAAGGCGCGATGGACGCGGCCAACATACTGAAACCGGCGCTGGCTCGCGGCGAACTGAGAAGCATCGGTGCCACGACGCTCGACGAATATCGGAAGTATTTCGAGAAAGACAAGGCGTTGGAACGCCGTTTCCAAACTATCGTGGTGAACGAACCGGACACGATCAGCTCAATCTCCATCCTGCGCGGGCTGAAAGAGCGGTACGAGAACCACCACAAGGTGCGCCTACGGGACGACGCGCTGATTGCCGCCGTGGAGCTGTCGAACCGATACATCACCGACCGCTTCCTCCCCGACAAGGCCATCGACCTCATGGACGAGGCGGCGGCCAGACTCCGTATGGAGCGCGACTCCGTCCCGGAAGAACTCGACGAGATAGAGCGTCGGCTGAAACAGCTGGAAATAGAACGCGAGGCCATCAAGCGCGAGAACGATGAGCCGAAACTGGAACAGCTCGGCAAGGAAATAGCCGAACTGAAAGACCGGGAGAACAACTACAAGGCCAAATGGAAAGCTGAACGCACGTTGGTGAACAAAATCCAGCAAAACAAACTGCAAATAGAACGGCTGAAGTTCGAGGCGGAACGTGCCGAACGCGAGGGAGACTACGGCAAGGTGGCCGAGATACGCTACGGGAAGCTCCGGGCTATAGAGGACGAAATCAACCGGATACAGGAGAAACTGAAAGAGACGCAAGGCGGCAGTGCCATGATAAAGGAGGAAGTGACGGCGGAGGACATCGCCGACGTGGTGAGCCGCTGGACGGGCATCCCCGTGAGCAAGATGCTGCAAAGCGAGCGCGAGAAACTGCTCCGTTTAGAAGAGGAACTGCACAGACGCGTCATCGGACAGGACGAAGCCATCCGGGCGGTGAGCGACGCCGTCCGCCGGAGCCGTGCGGGACTGCAAGACCCGAAACGTCCCATCGGCTCTTTCATCTTCCTCGGCACGACGGGCGTGGGCAAGACGGAACTCGCCAAGGCGTTGGCCGAATACCTCTTCAACGACGAGACGCTGATGACGCGCATCGACATGTCGGAGTATCAGGAGAAATTCAGCGTGAGCAGGCTCATCGGCGCGCCTCCGGGATACGTCGGCTATGACGAGGGCGGCCAACTCACCGAAGCCGTCCGCCGCAAGCCGTACTCGGTGGTCTTGTTCGACGAGATAGAGAAAGCGCATCCGGACGTGTTCAACATCCTGCTGCAAGTGCTCGACGACGGTCGTCTGACGGATAACAAGGGGCGCGTGGTGAACTTCAAGAACACCATCATCGTCATGACGAGCAATATAGGAAGCGGCTTCATCCAAAGCCGGTTCGAGAAACTGACGGCGACAACGTCCCCGGAAGCACGCGAAGCCCTCGTGGAAGAGACGAAGCGTGAAGTCCTCGACATGCTGAAGAAGACCGTTCGTCCGGAGTTTCTCAACCGTATCGACGAGACCATCATGTTCCTGCCGCTCACGCACGGGCAGATAAAACAAGTGGTGGGCTTGCAGATAAAAGGCATCGCCAAGATGCTGGAGGGGAACGGCTTGACGCTCAGGCTGACCGACGCTGCGCTGGACTTCCTTGCCAATGCGGGCTTCGACCCCGAATTCGGCGCACGCCCCGTGAAACGGGCCATCCAGCGCTACCTCCTCAACGACTTGTCGAAAGCGATGCTTGCGCAGGACATCGACCGTTCGCGGCCTATCATCGTGGAAGCGGGCGCAGACGGGTTGACATTCAAGAACTGACTTCGGAGGAAATGAAATGATTCTGATAACTCAAGGTAGCTTGAGATAATTTGAAAAGCGTGTAGCTCGGCGAGTTACACGCTTTTTGCGTTTAAGGAACACGCGGGTTCGGGATAATCTTTCGCGGCCAGTCGGAACACGTCAAGTCGTCTTGTACCTTCGACATGTAAGGGGGAATCTGTCGTCCATGCTGACTCCTGTAAGACGGAAAGCCATGACCTCCCCGCGGTCGTTGCATGGCAGACGGGGTTTGAAGCCGTGATGCCATCCCGTCGCGCCCCTGCCGTCTGCCGCGATGTCTTCGGACATTTTGTCGGAACGCCGCATGGAATTGTGGCGGACGGGTGTCATGATGCCGTCCACAAGGCTGATGTCCGGGCGTTTCCCGGATGCCTGAAGATTCATGGCAACTTGACTCGTTCCGACTGGCCACGAAAACTTATCCCGAACTTGCGTGGCCTTGGGCCGTCCGACCTGGACAGTCTTGCCCCGCTTCCCGTCCCGCAGTCGGCGCTACCGATTCATGAACCTGCCGCTGTTGACCCGCAACCCATACAGAACTCGCGAAAATCCTTGGTCGCGCCGCACGATGAGCAGAGGTTACATACCTCCCTCCCGGCAGTTTGCCTTTTCTTTGGCCATGACACTTGTGCTTAGGTCACGGCGCAAAGGTACATCAGGTGACAATGTGTGTCAAGGCGGAGAAAAGAACGGTTACCTTATGTGTCATAGTTTGGCATCCGCTTCTTTATGAATGCAGATGACCTCCTTGGGATTGACGACATCGACAACTTTCATTATGGTTTTCCGGTCCGCATGGCCGGGAGTATGAATATCCACAACGTTGCGGAATAACTCACGGTACGCCT
>CAYXQT010000111.1:0-5810 GCA_964466445.1 uncultured Paraprevotella sp.
AACGACAAGACAAGGACAATGAAACGAATTGCAATCCAAGGCATCAAGGGGTCGTACCACGACATGGCAGCCCGCTACTTCTTCGACAAGGAGGACATCGAACTCATTTGCTGTTCCACCTTTGAAGAAGTCTTCGCCACGGTAAGGGACGACAGCACGGTGCTCGGCATGGCAGCCATCGAGAACACCATTGCCGGCAGCCTGCTGCACAATTACGAATTGCTCTGCGACAGCGGACTCACCATCGTAGGGGAACATAAGTTGCGCATTTCCCACAGCCTGCTCTGCCTCCCCGGAGACAAACCGGAGGACATCACCGAGGTGCATTCCCATCCGGTAGCCCTGATGCAGTGCCGCGATTTCCTGGACCGGCATCCCCGCCTGAAAGTCGTGGAAAGCGAGGACACGGCGGGCGCGGCGGAAGTCATCAGCCGGGAAAACTTACGCGGACAGGCCGCCATCTGCTCCAAGTTCGCGGCCCCGCTGTACGGCATGAAAGTGCTGGAAGAGGGCATCGAGACCAACAAGCACAACTTCACCCGTTTCCTGATATTCAGCCAGCCGCAACGCGCCAACCTGCTGCGCGACATCCGCCGGGCCGACAAGGCCAGCCTTGTGTTCACCCTTCCCCACGAGGAAGGCTCCCTCTCGCAGGTGTTGTCCATCCTCTCTTTCTACAAGTTGAACCTGACCAAGATACAATCCCTCCCGCTCGTGGGGAAAGAATGGCAGTATATGTTTTACGTGGACTTGGTCTTCGGCGACTACACGCGCTATTCACAAAGCATAGACGCCATCACGCCGCTGACCAAAGACCTCAAGATATTAGGAGAATACCAAGATGGAAGACAAACCATATAACCCGCGCATACGGCCGGCCGAACGCCTGCGTGCCGTGCAGGAATACTACTTTTCAAGGAAGCTCAAGGAAGTGGCGCGCCTGAACGCCGACGGCAAGGACATCATCAGCCTTGCCGTCGGAAGCCCGGACATGCCGCCCTCGCCCCGGACCGTGGAGACGCTGTGCCGCGAGGCGCGGAAAGACGACGCGCACGGATACCAGCCCACGACGGGCATCCCCGAACTGCGCCGGGCGATGGCCGGTTTCTACAAGAGATGGTACGGCGTGGACTTGGATCCCGACAGCGAGATACAGCCGCTCATCGGCTCGAAGGAAGGCATACTCCACGTCACGCTGGCGTTGGCAAACGCGGGCGACCGCGTGCTGGTGCCCAATCCGGGCTATCCCACTTACACGTCGCTCAGCAAAATCCTCGACCAGCAAGTCACCTACTACGACCTGCTCCCCGAGAACGGTTGGCAACCCGACTTCGACGCCTTGGAGAAGGCGGACTTGGCGGGCGTGAAAATCATGTGGACCAACTACCCCAACATGCCGACGGGTGCCAACGCGTGCCGCGGGACATACGAAAAGTTAGTGGACTTCGCCCTGCGCCGCGACATCGTCGTCGTGAACGACAACCCGTACAGCTTCATCCTGAACCGCGAACGGCTCAGCATCCTGCAAGTCCCCGAAGCCAAAAGTTGTTGCATCGAGTTCAACTCCATGAGCAAGAGCCACAACATGCCGGGCTGGCGCGTGGGCATGCTGGCCACGAACGCGGAATTCGTGAAATGGATTCTCAAGGTGAAGAGCAACATCGATTCGGGCACGTTCCGCCCCGTGCAACTCGCCGCCGCCGCCGCTTACGGGAACGACGGACGATGGCACGAGGAAGCCAACATACACGTGTACGCCGAACGACGGGCAATCGCCGAGGAAATCATGCGTGCCCTGCGCTGCGACTTCGACCCGGCGCAGGTGGGCATGTTCCTCTGGGGGCGCATCCCCGACGACTACGGCGACGCGGAACAACTCACGGAGAAAGTCCTGCACGAGGCGAGGGTCTTCATCACGCCGGGATTCATCTTCGGCAGCAACGGCAACCGGTATGTACGCATTTCGCTCTGCGCCAAGAAAGAGAAGATGGGCGAAGCGTTGGAACGCATCCGAAAAGTGTTTTGAGTGCCGACAAACATGGAATTAAAAACGTAATGATATGGACGACTTACGACTGACTTCCCTGAACCTCCCGGGAATAGACGAAAACAGGCGACCCCTCGTCATCGCCGGCCCGTGCAGCGCCGAGACCGAGGAACAAGTCATGGCCACCGCCCGGCAACTGGCGGGGAAAGGATGCAGGATATTCCGCGCGGGCGTGTGGAAGCCGCGCACCAAGCCGGGAGGGTTCGAAGGCATGGGAGAGGCCGCACTGCCTTGGTTGCGGCGCGTGAAGGAAGAGACCGGCATGCTGGTATGCACCGAAGTGGCCATGCCCAAGCACGTGGAAGCATCCCTCAAGGCCGGAGTGGACTTGCTCTGGATAGGCGCGCGCACCACGGCCAACCCTTTCGCCATGCAGGAACTGGCCGACTCTTTAAAAGGCGCGGACATCCCGGTCTTCGTCAAAAACCCGGTGAATCCCGACCTCGAACTCTGGATCGGCGCGCTGGAGCGCATCAACGGGGCGGGCATCACGCGCATAGGAGCCATCCACCGCGGATTCTCCAGCATAGACCAGAAGATATACCGGAACGCCCCGATGTGGCACATCCCCATCGAACTGCACCGGCGTTATCCCGGACTCCCGCTCCTCTGCGACCCGAGCCACATCAGCGGCCGCCGCGACCTGATAGCCCCGCTCTGCCAGCAAGCCATGGACATGGGCTTCAACGGGTTGATAGTGGAAAGCCACTGCGACCCGGACCGGGCGTGGAGCGATGCCAAGCAGCAAGTCCTGCCGGACGTGCTCGACTTCATACTCGACCGGCTGGTGGTGCGCGAGAACGTGGAAATGACGGAGAGCCTGTCGGCCCTGCGCAAACAGATAGACGAGCTGGACAACAACCTCATGAACCTGCTGACCCGCAGGATGCGCGTGAGCCGGGAAATCGCGACCTACAAAAAGGAACACGACATGGCCGTCGTGCAGACGGGACGGTACTCCGAAATCCTCGAGAAGCGGGGGGCGCAAGGCGTGCTGTGCGGCATGGACGGGGAGTTCGTGAAGAAAGTCTTCGAGGCCATCCACGAGGAAAGCGTCCGACAGCAAATGGATGTCATCAACAAGTGAGAACCGCAGAAAAGCAAACGCCATGAGAATCCTCATCTTGGGAGCCGGGAAAATGGGCTCTTTCTTCGTGGACCTGCTGAGCTTCGAACACGAGACTGCCGTCTACGACACCGACATACGGCGGTTGCGGTTCATGTACAACACGCGGCGCTTCACCTCGATGGACGAAATAGACGAATTCCGCCCCGAACTGCTCGTCAACGCCGTGACGCTGAAACACACGCTGGAAGTCTTCCGGCAAGCGATTCCCCACCTGCCGCAGGACTGCATCCTGAGCGACATCTCCTCCGTCAAGACCGGACTCAAGGAGTTCTATGAAAGCACCGGACGGCGCTACGTCAGCACGCACCCCATGTTCGGCCCCACGTTCGCCAACTTAGGAAGCCTGAACCACGAGAACGCCATCGTCATCAACGAGGGCGACTACATGGGACGCGTCTTCTTCCGCGACCTGTACGGCAGGCTCGGACTGCACGTCTGCGAATATTCCTTCGAGGAGCACGACGAGACCATGGCCTACTCGCTGAGCATCCCGTTCGTCTCCACTTTCACCTTCGCCGCGGTGATGAAGCACCAGGACGCGCCGGGCACGACGTTCAAGCGGCATCTGAAGATAGCGCAGGGCGTGCTGAGCGAAGACGACTGCCTCCTGCGCGAAATCCTCTTCAACCCGCGCACCAAAAGCCACGTGGAACGCATCCGCGAGGAGTTGAAAAGCCTCATCCGCATCATCGACGAGCGTGACGAGGACGGACTGGACCGTTACCTGGCACGTATCCGGGAAAACATCAGATAAAGCGGCCGCCCGTCCGGATTCCTGCCGGCAGGCACGGGCGGGCGGCCGGACTTTTTTCGGAAAAGGAAACGATTTCCGCCAAGCGCGTACATCAGTAGGGAATAAATGCCTATCTTTGTGGACATGAAAAGAATCATCCTGATTACGGGCGGGGAACGCTCCGGCAAAAGCGCGTATGCCGAACGCTTGGCCCTGCGACTGTCCGACCGGCCCGTCTATCTGGCCACGGCACGCATCGAGGATGAGGAGTTCCGGGAGCGCGTGCGCATCCACCGCGAACGGCGCGGGCCGCAATGGGACAACGTCGAGGAAGAGAAGTATCTGAGCCGCCACGAACTGACGGGACGCACGGTGCTGGTGGACTGTGTCACGCTGTGGGCCGCGAACTTCTTTTCCGACCGTGCCGGACAGCCGAGTTGCCCGGCACCGCAGTACGCCGGAACGGAGGAAAACCGGCAGGCACAAGCCGGAACGCGGCAAGTGGAGGAGACGTTGCAAGCCGTGAAAGAGGAATTCCTGCGCCTCACCGCGCGGGAAGCCACTTTCATCTTCGTGACGAACGAAATCGGGATGGGCGGCGTGTCGACCAACGAAGTGCAACGCCGGTTTACCGACTTGCTGGGCTGGGTCAACCAGTTCGCGGCGGAACGGGCGGATGAAGTGTTCCTGATGGTGAGCGGCATTCCCGTGAAAATCAAATGAACATGAGGACATTCCGAATCGCGGCTCCGGACGAGGCCTTGCGCCCCGCGTTGCAAGAGAAGATAGACAACCTGAACAAGCCGAAAGGTTCGTTGGGACGGTTGGAAGAGCTTGCCCTGCAAATCGGCCTGATACAGCATACCCTCTCGCCGCAACTGCGCCGCCCGTGCCACCTCCTTTTCGCCGCCGACCACGGCATCGAACGCGAAGGGGTCAGCGTCTCCCCGCGCGAAGTCACCCTGCAGCAGATGATGAACTTCAGCCGCGGCGGCGGCGCGGTGAACATGTTCTGCCGCCAGCACGGTTTCGAACTGTTCCTGATAGACATGGGAGTGGACGGCGACTTGCATTCCTGCCCCGGCATCATCGACTGCAAGGTGGCACGCGGCACACGGGACTTCCTCCACGAAGCCGCCATGACGGAAGAGGAGACAGACCGTTGCATGGAAACCGGTGCCCGCATGGCGGCGGAATGCCGCGGACGGGGCTGCAACGTCGTCGGCATAGGCGAGATGGGAATCGGAAACACTTCCCCCGCTTCCGTCTGGATGCACCTGCTGACCGCCACACCGCTGGAGCTGTGCGTGGGGGCGGGAGCCGGCTTGGACGAGGAAGGCATCCGCTGCAAATACAATGTGTTGCGGAGTGCCGTCCGGCGTTTCCACGACAGCCGGACTGACTTGCAAGATGCCGACATCCGTTCGCCCCGGTACGCCGCCGAAGTGCTCCGCCAATTCGGCGGCTTCGAAATGGCGGCGGCAACCGGCGCGATGTTGCGGGCCGCCGAGCTGGGCATGGTCATCCTGGTGGACGGATTCATCATGACGGCGTGCATGCTGATGGCCGCGCGGCTCTGTCCCGAAGTGCGCCACTACGCCGTGTTTTGCCACGAAAGCGGCGAGGCGGGACACCGGCGGATGCTCGAAGACTTGCATGCCCGCGGACTGCTTCAAATAGGACTGCGCCTCGGGGAGGGCACGGGAGCCTTGTGCGCCTACCCGCTCCTGCAATCCGCCGTCCGTATGCTCGACGAAATGAACAGTTTCGAGAACGCCCACATTACCAGATACTTTTAATCCCGCATCCCGCCATGACAGACCGGCTATGGGCTTCGCTTATGTTCTTCACCCGCCTGCCTCTCGGGCGTTTGGCTTCGCCCGATGCGGGCGGCGGCGCGG
>CAYXQT010000111.1:5910-7042 GCA_964466445.1 uncultured Paraprevotella sp.
CGGCTTTGCTCTCGCCTTGCACCGCATTTCCGGCAACCGGATGCCGAGAGTTTCAGGCACGTGGTGGACTATTGGCCGCTCGTCGGTTGGCTCACGGGAGGGGCGGCCGCCCTGGCTTTCTGGCTTGCTTCGGCGTTCCTCCCCGCCGCGACGGCGGCATGGATTGCCGTCGGCACGCGCCTGTTGCTCACGGGAGCCTTGCATGAAGACGGGTTGGCGGACTTCTGCGACGGGTTCGGCGGAGGAACGACGCGCGAACGCACGCTGGCCATCATGAAAGATTCCCATGTCGGCACGTATGGCGTTTTGGGACTGCTCTTCCTCGTGGGACTGCAAACCGGCCTGATTTCAGCCCTGCCGCCCCATGCGGCACCTGCCGTCATCTTCACCGCCGACGTTTACGCCAAGGCATGCGGCAGTTTCGTCATCCTGCAGCTCCCCTATGCCCGGACGGCGGAACAAGCCAAATCCGGGGTCGTGTATTCCGCGTGGAAAGGACGGGCCGCCGCGGGACACGTGCTCCGTTGCCTGCTTGCCCTCGCCCCCGGCGCGGCGTGGCTCGTGTCCTTGCAGGACGCTTTCCTCTTTTTTGCCTTTCTCGCCCCTCCGGCGACGGAACTCCTGCTCGTCGCGTGGATGAGGCGCCGGCTCCAAGGGTACACGGGCGACTGCTGTGGTGCCGTGTTCCTGCTCTGCGAACTGAGTTTCCACCTGTCCGCCGTCACGCTATACCATATTATTATATGACAGCCATGGAAATCCATTTAGCCCGGCACACCTCGGTAGACGTTCCCCGCGGCACTTGCTACGGTTTCACGGACGTTCCGCTTCGCGCCACGTTCCGACACGAAGCCGCCGCCACCCGGCTACGGCTCGGCGGCCTCGCTTTCGACCGCGTGTACACCAGTCCGCTCAGCCGCGCGGCCAAGTTGGCGGCATTCTGCGGTTATCCCGACGCCGAACGGGACGAACGGCTGAAAGAAATGAATATGGGCGAATGGGAAATGCAACGTTTCGACGACATCGAAGACGAACGGCTGCAACTCTGGTACGACGATTTCCTGAACCGGCCCGCCACAGGCGGAGAGTCCTTCCGCGACCTTTATGCCCGCGTGGCGGACTTCCTGGACGA
>CAYXQT010000112.1:0-7042 GCA_964466445.1 uncultured Paraprevotella sp.
CCTTTGACGGTTTGCGCCTTGCCGTCCGTGCTTCCCACTTCCACGGCATCGGCCAGCGTACCGGCCACGTAGACGTTGTCCTGCTCGTCGGTGGTGATGGCCGTAATGGTGGCCGCGCCGCGTAGGCCGACAGCCCAGGTCGCGTTGCCGTCGGCATCATATTTGGCCAGATAAGCACTGTTGGCAATCGGTTCGAGAACGGTGTTCCCGATGACGACCGTTTGCGTGAACGCCCCCGTGGCGTAAATGTTGCCCGCATTGTCCACGGCCGTGGGGGCTTGGAGGTTGAGTTCTTCCGCTTTTGTCACGGCGTTTTCCACCGGCACGGCCCATTTCCGCCGGTCGGCACCCGTAGCCTGCATGCCCGCTATAGACAGGCAGACGACTGTGATAAGTAATGTTCTTTTCATAATGGATGATTAAAAAGTGAATGTCATGTGTTTGTCATATTCGGTCAGGAGGAGTCATTCTTCCTCCAGTCCCGGGTTGGCTTCGACGGCATCGGCGGGGATACGCAACGTATAGCGCGGGTCATCCTTTTGCAACACGTAAGTTTCCCCTTTGTAGGTCTTGGTTAGTTTCGGGCGCGTAGTGCGGCGCAGGTCGAACCAGCGGTGTCCCTCGAAGGCCAATTCCCGGAAACGTTCATTGCGGATTTCCTCCCGCAGTTCTTCTCGCGTCATGGCCAGAACTTCCGCCTCGCGTGCGGGATAGGCGGCGGCAAGGTAACGTTTCTTCATCAATTCCGTCAGGTAACGGCGGGCGTTGCCCATGTCGTCCAGTTCTACGGCGGCCTCCGCGGCCGTGAGGTAGAATTCCGCGGCGCGGAACGTGCAGCGGAATTCATTGATGCCGGCCTTGGCCACTTCCGCCGCGCCGGCGGACAACCGCCTGTAGAATTTGCCTTGGCGCATGTCGCCGGTGCGGTAGAGGGACATCAAATTCGGGTTCACGTATCCTACTCCGAGTGACGAAGCGTTGAAAAGGCGTTCCATGGAGAGGATGGCTTCCACGGACTGGTAGTGGTTGGGCAACGTGGCTGACGCGGAGGAGAGGTCTTCCAATTCGCCGTGCCTGTCCACGACATCGGTCGCATAGTCGTAGGCGTTTGCCCAATCGCCCATGTATAGGTACACCCGGGCGCGGAATGCGTTGACCGAAAGAGTGTTGAACCGGTAGGTCTCGCCTTCCGGCCAAGCCTCTGCGTTGAGCAGTTTCCCGGCTTCGTCTATGTCCGTCAGGACGGAGGCGTAGACTTCCGCCACGGTATTGCGCGGCAACACTTCGCGGACATCGCTGTTCAGTTTCAGCGGGATGCCTTTGGCGGAGGCCGGGTTGCAATGTGTGTAGGGGTCGGCGTAGAGGTTTACCAAAAGGAAGTGCATGTAAGCGCGTAGCATATAGGCTTCTCCGGCCAGTTGGTCGCGTTCCGCCTGCGTGGCTTCGGTGATGTTGTCCTTGTTTTCTATCACGGAGTTGGCGATGTAGTTCACGTAATAATACCCTTTCCAATCGAACGAAAGCGTCGTCTGGTCCGGGGCTACGTCGTTCCAGCACCAGATATCCAAGTAGGAATTCAGTGATTCTTGGTCTTGTTCGCCCTCCATGACTATCTCGTCGCTCCGGAACGTGACCATGCCGCGGTCTGACGGCACGGTAGAGTAAGCCTCGGTGAGCAAGTCGCGGAACTCCTGTCCGGTCTTGGGCATGACCTTGCCGACGGGCTGGATGTCAAGGAAGTCGTTGCAGGCCGTGAAAGGCAGTAGGACTGCGATGAGCCACGGTATGTTAAGGTGTCTTTTCTTCATTGTTCGTCCTCCGGTTAGAGATTCACGTTAAGTCCGAAGATGAAACTTTTGGGGATGGGCGTGGCGTATGGGTTGCCCATCGTCTCCGGGTCGAGATAATTATGGTAGTTGGCTGCGATGACCCAGAGGTCGCGTCCTTCCAGCGACACGGACGCGCTCTTCACGCCGATGGGTTTCAGCCAACGTGTCGGCAGGTCGCAAGCAAGGCGGACGCTCTGGAAGCGGAAGTAGTTCTGCCTCTTGACATAGATGTCTAAATAGTTCAGGATGGGATAGTTGTCATAAAAAGAGTATTCCTCCGGCCTGTCGTTGCTGTTGATGAGCCGCGGGGAAGTTCCGCCGGGGTTGTCCGGCATCCGGCGGTTCAGGATGTCGCGGTTCGTGTTCAGTCCGCGGTCGTAAGTGGTCAGGCTGTAGCTTGGCGTGGTCTGCACGTGCATGCCGAAGTTGAAGATGCAGTTGATGCCCAATGTCACGCGCCGGTACTTGAACGTGTTCGTGAATCCGCCGGAAACTTTCGGGTCGGTGCTGCCCATGTAGGTCAGCAAGCCGCGCTGTTCCTCCGCGCTCAGGGAACTGGCTCCGGCGTTGTTCAGGTGGAAGAAGTCTTTGGCCGAGAGCTTCCGTCCGTCTTTCGCGAGATATAAGAGGTAGCCTTCATCGTCCAGTCCGGCTGTCTTGTAGGCGAAGATGGCACCTACGGGATAGCCCTCGCGGCTCGGCATGGTGGAGTTCTCGGCCACTGTTTCCCGCAGGACGGTATTGTCGTTGAAACCGAAGTTCAGGTTGGTGAACCACGTGAAGTTCTTGGTATGGATGTTCCGTGTGGCCAAGGCCACCTCCACGCCTTGGTTTCTCATGGAAGCCCAGTTGACCGTGGTGGAAGAGTAACCCGTTTCCAAGGGCAGCATGCGCATGCCGATGAGGTCTGTCCCTTTGCGGTAGTAGTAGTCCACGCTCAGCGAGATGGCATCGTCCCACAGCGACAGGTCTAACCCCACATTCACGTTCCGCGTCTTCTCCCAGCGCAAGTCCGGGTTAGGGGCGTTTTGCGGGCGCAGCGCGTCTTCCGGATTGTCGGGCAGGATAGTGGTTTGCCCATACGTCCCGATGAGGTAGGGGGAAGTGTTCTTGTCGATGTTGCCTTGCAGGCCGTATGATGCGCGGATGCCCAGGTTGCCGACAGCCGTGGCGTTCTTCATGAACGGTTCGTCGCTGACACGCCATAACGCGCTGAAGGAATAGAGCGGGAGATAGCGGTACTTCTTGGCCACGCCGAAGATGTCCGACCCGTCGAAGCGGATGCTCCCGCCGAACGTGTAACGTCGGAGTAATGTATAGGAGGCGGTGGCGAACCAGGAGACGTATGCGTTTTCCGTGAATGTCTCGGTGTGAAGCGGGAGGCTTTCCGCCACCCGTTCCGAGGGGAACACGACCGGCACGGAAGTCAGCGTCCGGTTGTCGTACCCGTATGCGGCGGAGAACAAGGATTTGTATTCGTTGTGGCGGATTTCCGTGCCCAGCATGACTTCCATCTCATGGATGTCCTTGAAGCGGTTGTCGTATTCGGCCATGGCTTTCCATGTCCATTGGGTCTGGTGGCTGTCCGTGATTTTATCACTTCCTCCGTCGGGCAGGAACGTGCGTTTGCCGTCGCTGTAAGGGTATGTGTTCTGTTCTTTTTCGCGCCGCATGGCATAGCTGTTTTCCCCGGCGTACTTCTCGATGGTGCCTTCGTCCCATTGCAGGCCGAACTGCGAGGTGACCTTGAAATGCTCGACTGGTTTGAGTTCCGCTTCGAAGACGGACATCAAGGAGGTCGTGGTGTTGACGTGGGACGTATTGGCCCGTTCCTCGAAGATGTTGAAGTCCGACACGATGTCGCCCTTGCCGTGCTGCACGTTGATGTCGTAGACGTAATTCCCCTCGTCGTCGTAAGGGCGCAGGTAGGGGTTGGCGATGCGCGAATAGTAGACGGGGTTGGTGAACCCGTCGCCATAGGTCAGGTAAGACCTCTGCTTGCGGCGGTTGGCGAACACGGAAGCCCCCAGTTTCAACTTTCCGTTGACGCGGTAGTTTGTCTTCAGTGTCAGGTTGAAGCGGTCGTTCTTTACGCCTTCCACGTTCCCTTGTTCCACGTAATAGCCCAAAGCGGAATAGTAAGTGGATTTTTCGGATCCGCCGGAAAGGCTTACGTTGTATTCCTGGTTGAACACGCCCCGGAAGAGGATGTCGTTCCAGTCCGTGTCGATAGCCCGCAGGGCGTTGATGTCGGCCTGTGCTTCGGGCGAGAGGGCGTTCCAGCCTCCGGCCTTGTAAGCGTCGGTCAACCCGTGGGCTGCAATGATGCGGGCCACGTCGCCCTTGCTTTCGCGATAGGTATAGTCGGATTGCAACAAGCCCAGTTCGAGGTCTACCTTTTCGTCAGAGTTCAAAAGGTTGAGCCGGTCAATGTCCGTCTTGGGGTCGTAGGCCAGTTTCATGGAGAAGCTGATTTGCGGCTTGCCCGCTTTCCCCTTTTTCGTGGTGATGACGATTACGCCGTTGGCGGCCCGCGCTCCGTAAATGGCCGTGGCGGCTGCGTCCTTCAGCACCGTGATGCTTTCGATGTCCTGCGGGTTAATGCCTGCGACGGAAGTCTGGTAGATGTTGTCGATGTCTTGCAATTCTTCCATGGACGGGATTTCGGCTCCTTCCAGAGGAATGCCGTCGAGAACCCACAGCGGGTCTTGCGTCCCGCCGATGGAAGCCGTGCCGCGGATGCGCAGCTTGACCGGCGCGCCGGGAGAGCCGGAGGAGGTCACGCCGGACAACCCGGCGACCTGCCCGGTCAGGGCGTGGTCTATGCTGTTGACTCCGCCGACAATCTCGTCGGACATCTTTATCGTCGTGACGGATGAGGTCAGCTTGCGGCGGTCGATTTCCTGATAACCGGTGACCACCAGCTCGTCCAACCGCTTGGAATCGTTTTCCATGTAGACCGTGTAGTCGTCTTTTCCGGCTCGGAGGCGAATGGTGGCCGTGGTGTAACCCATGAAACGGCAAGTGAGGCTTTGGACTTCGAAGGGTACTTCCAGTTTGAACCTGCCGTCCGGGCCGGTTGTCGTGCCGTGCGCCATAGTGCCTTGCGTGTTCATGGCCGCTATGGTGGCACCGGCAACCGGATAGTTGTCCGCCTTGTCAAAGACCGAACCGGTGACGGTGCGAGTCTGCGCCGCCGCGTACAGGGTTCCGAAGGACAGCCACAGGAGGATACATTCGATTCTTCTCATATTCCGTTCTTTCGTTGTTTTCACTTGGTCAGTCCGAGTGCCGTTTGTATTCGCAGGAGCATGTCCTCGTAATGGAAGCGGGTGGCGGTGTCGGGATTGTTCCGCCTGTCTTTCAGCAACCGCATGATGGTCGTCAGCTCCCCGCGCTTGACGCTGATGGCATCGCTGACGCGGTTGATTTGCGTGCTGTACATGTCGATGAGACGGGCGTTGCGGCTGTCGCCGCTCATGGCGGAAGAACATCCGCGGGCGTGGCAAGGCAAGGCCGTGGCACTTAAATCCGGCAGGGCGGCGCGGGGAAGTTTGTTGATTTTCACGCCCTCCTCTTCGGCCGCGGCCGTGATAAGCGCGTCGACGAACGACTTCTGCAGGTTACGGGTCATCACGTCGAGTTTCTTGCCGTCCATGGTCGGCCTGAATATGTGCTTGTGCAGCATGTCCAGCAGTTCCACGGGAGTGAACGCCTTCTCGCCGTTTTGAAATTCGTTCTCGAACATACGCACCATGCGCTTGTTGTCCAGCAAGTCCCATAGCAAGTAGTTCAGCGTGTTCTTGTACGTCGCGTTGGGACTTTGCTCCAATGTGCCGAGCGGGGTCTCCTTCAGGATGTATGTGTAGTCGGAAATGGGGGTGTCGAACAGCCACGCCGGATAAGTGACATACTGGTCGAGCAAGAATTGCACGGCTTCCTTCTGCTTTTCCTTTTCCACGAAGGTGTAAGTCTTTTGGCCGTCGCCGACTTCCGTGCTTTCCAAATATATTCCGCCGACGTTGGCCATGACGTGATAGGGGTAGAGCCCCCATTGGAAGACGACCCCCGCGTAGAGCTTGGCCGCGTCCTCATACGTCTGTCCCTTCTCGCCGGTGGCAGTCCGTTCGATGATTTCCGGCACGATACGTTTCAGGTTCTCTATGCCGTAGCCTGCCGACTTCATGGCATCGTCGCCCAAGTCTTCGCCGAGGGAACGGGGGTCTACCGCCTCGCGTGCCGACTGCTCCTCCCCGTATTTGTATGCTTTCCCCGTATGGCTGTCGAGCAACGCGCGGAGCTGCCTCTTTTCTGTTTCTTCGTCCGGATACCAGCGGTAGCCCCATTCTATGGCGAAGAGGTCGTAGGGGCCGAGGTGCGGGGAGACGAAAGGCACCCGGTCTTCCGGCTGGGCCACGTAATTGAAGCGGGCATAATCCATGATGGAAGCCGCCGTGCCTCCGGCGTGTGACAGGAATCCGGGAGAACGCAGGGAATCGGTCGGGTATGTCCAGGACGCTATCATGTTGTGCTTGAGACCCAAGGAATGCCCCGTCTCATGGCAAGCCACGAAACGGGCGGCCTCGCCTATCAGGCTGTCGGGCAGTTCCCGTCCCCGCGCGGAAGGGTTGACGGCTCCCGTCTGCACCGCAAGCCATTCGCGCAGCAGGGAGACGACGTTGTGCCACCAGACGATGTCGGCTTCGATGATTTCGCCCGTGCGGGGGTCGATGACGGACGGCCCCACGGCGTTGGCCTTGGCCGAGGCCGCGTATGTGAACAAGGAATATTTCAGGTCGTCCCCTTCTGCGGCCATGCTGTCGGTGTATTCTTCCACCCGCACGGCATCCTTGAAACCGGCTTGTTCGAAAGCCGTGTTCCAATCTAAGATACCTTTGCGGATGTAGGGGCGCAGTCGCTTCGGTGTGGCTGGGTCGATGTAGAACGTAATCGGTTTCTTCGGAGAGGTCAGTTCGCCGCGCAGATAGGCGGCCTCGTCCGACGGTTCCAAGCGCCAACGCGTGATGTAGCGGTGGGTTTCAAGTTCTTGCTGGCGGTCGGAATAGCTGAGGCGGCCGGTCGTGAAATACCCGACTTTCTTGCACTCTTTCCGTCCCTCCATCGGTTTCTCGGGCAGGAGGCTGAGCGAAGAGCTGACCACTACGGTCACGTTCACCTTGCTCATGTTTTCCGTCACCACGGTCGTCAGTTCC
>CAYXQT010000113.1:0-6382 GCA_964466445.1 uncultured Paraprevotella sp.
AGTAGTATTATGATAGTCATCGGAGTTCTCTTTGATTTCGGTCTCCGTATACACGCACTTGACAGGGATGTACTTGGTGGGCTTACCCATCAGGCCGCCATAGTAGAACCCGATAGGGCTCACACCCCAAGAATAGTTCTCGAAGAAAGTCCACACACCGGGATTCGGATAACGGCCTTCTTCATCGTATGTGATTTCCCGTTCCTCCATAAGGTAGTCGTAGCCGCTTTCCTTTCCCTTTTGCGACACTTTTATAATGTTGCCGTCTTTCCAAGTGTATTCGGTCGTTATAGTGTATCCGAAGACTTCATCCTCCTCCGAATACTGTCCTCGGTACGTCTCGCGCACCTCGTGGCCATCGCCGTCATATCCCACCGTAATATTCCCTGTCTCTACATCATCTTCATATCTATACTCGTAATCGCACGACGTGATGAACCCCATTCCGTTCACCCGGATGTTCTTGTATTCTTCGTAGATGTCGTCCCCTTCGGACTGTTTCACCGTCAAGGGATTTTCGCTGATGATGTAACGTCCATCATAATCGGTAAATGAAGTCATGCGTCCGTTCTCGTACGAGAACTCGGCGAAAGGCGAACCGGTGTAGTCTCCCCAGTAGATTGCGGTCACGGGGAACTTGATGCCCATGTCCGCCACGGGCGGCATTCCGCCGGCCGCGCTCCCTCCGTCATCGTCGTCTCCGCACGCCGCGGCAAGGCACGCCGCCAGGAGGCAGGCCGCGCCCGCCGCGTAAGTCTTCATCCTTTGCAAGTTCCGGGCAAATGCCGGATGCCTGCGCTCTTCTCTTTCTTTTTTCATTTTTTCTTCGGTGAGTCCTTTCGGTTCTTCAATGTCGCCCCGGAGACGGGACAGCAGGACCCTTTATCTGCCCGCCCCGGGTTTTCCGCGCCGCAAAGATAACACATTAACTTTTTACCCCCCCAAATTAATAATGTTTAACTCTGAAAAGCAATCCGAACGGTCGCTCCCCGTTTTGACAATCTGTCAACCGTTTCCTCCTTTCCGCGAGCAAAAAGAAAGGGGAAAGGCCGTTCCTCGCATTGCGTACTTCCGCCGGAAAACGCGAAACAGGAGCGGAAAAGGCGTTTACGAATACGTTTTTTCACGTTCCGGGCATCCGTTTAACGTCCCTTCACCAAAACCGCGGGTTTTCGTGCCGAGAAAAATTTCCGTTTCTGCGGACGAAACACTTTTTTCCTGCGCTCGCGGAGATTCCTGCGTCCGCATGTCGGCGGATTTTCCTGCGGAAAACGGGAGGGCGAGGGCGCAGGAAGCCCGTTTTCCGTCTGTTTCGTCCTTCATCGGCATCGGAATCCGGAAGCCGGGATGTCGGGAATTTCGCGGAAACGCTTACGCGGGAAAGAAACGCAAGCACGGCAAACGCCTTCCCGGCGTGCAGAAGTAAAGGGGAAAGCCTGTTTCCGATGACAAAATGTCAACGGCAACCGCGCGGAGAATCGCGTATTTCCGCGCAAGTCCGCCCCGCCCCCGGAATATCGCATTCTCGAAGCCCTTGTTTTGACATTCTGACATTTTGTCAGAGGGGAGGGAGGAAGCGTGGTTCCGCGGACAGGGGATGCCGTCCGGCATCGCGGGCGCATACCCGCCCCGACGGGGGAAGAGAAAGGCTTCGCCCTTCTTACGGAGGGAAAGGCGCATGGAAGCCGGAGGACAACCCCCAACCGCCGGGGCGGGGCGTTTGTCCCGCTTCGGGGAGGGGCAGGAAAAACACTGGAGCGCGACGGCCTCCTCTCCCGTCGCCCTTCCCCGCGGCGGAAAGGAAGTTTTCCGTCCCGCCGGCGCGGAAATCCCAAGTTTTTGCGTACATTTGCCGACACCATTGCTACACCCTGCGATGAACGCGCGTTTCATGCGATATGTGCTGTGGGGATGCTTGCTGTCCTTTCCCGTGGTGATGCAGGCGCGCATAGAAGCCGCCGACTCCATCATCGGCAGGATGCACCGTGCGGCGGGGCGGGCGGCGGACTTCGTCTTCGAGTACCACGCGGAACTGTACGTCAAGGCGCAGCTGGACATCATCAGGAAGAACCGCGGCTTCCGCTTCATCCCCGGACTTTTCAGGACGCCGAGGGACGCCAACCGCTTCATCGTGGAGACGCTGAGCGACCTGCACTACACGGCGCCCAACATATACGACCAGAAAATCAAGGCGTACACCGGCACGCTGGGGGAGGCGCGCGAGATACCGGGCATCACGAACTACTTCAACGTCAACATCTACGCGCCGTACCTGATGGGACGGCGGCTGCTCTCTCCGCTGGCTCCCAACAGCAACAAATACTACCGCTACGTCATCGACTCGGTGTCGCGCGATGCCCGGCAACGCATAGAATACCGCATCCGCTTCATTCCGAGGAACAAGAGCCTGCAGCTGATAGACGGGTGGATGACCGTCACGGAGGGCGCGTGGAGCGTGCGCGAAATCGCCTTCAAGGGACGGGCGGACTTGCTGCTCTTCGACTGCCACATCGTCATGGGCGACATCGGGAGCGACACGGAATACCTGCCGGTGAGGAACGACATCAACGCCTCGTTCGCCTTCGCCTTCAACGTCATGGAGGGTTATTATGAATCGAAACTGACTTACGGGGACATACGACACCGCGGCAACACGCCGCCGGACAGCGTCGCGCGGCAGGACTACAACCTCACCGCGTCCTTCTCCCTGCAATGCGACCGGCAGGCGTACACGAAGGACTTCGCGCGCTTCGACTCGTTGCGCCCCGCCCCGTTGGACTCCGCCGAGCGGTACATATACGAGAAGAACGCGGCGACGGAATCTTCCCGCCGCCGCATGCCGAAAGGAAAGGAAAGGGAAATCAAGGAGAGCCTCTGGGGGTCGGTGGGCGACTTCTTCCTGACGGACACGGACTGGCGGCTGGGCGGCAACGCGACCCTCGAGAACTCGCCCTTCATGAACCCCCTGATGTTCAGCTACAGCAAGACGAACGGCATCGCCTACCGGCAGGACTTGAAATTCAACACCATACTGCGGAGCGGACAGACGCTCCACGCCAGGGCGCGCATCGGCTACAACTTCAAGCACAAGGAGTTCTACTGGAGCGTGGGGGGCGAGTACCGATACTGGCCGGAACGCAGGGGGGCGGTGAGAATCAACGTGGGGAACGGCAACCGCATCAGGGACAGCCGCATCATCGACGAGCTGAAAGCCATCCCGTCGGACAGCACCGTCAACTTCGACGAACTGAACCTCGACGTCTTCAAGGACTTGAACCTCGAAGTCAGCAACGGGCTGGAAATCGCGAACGGCCTCAACTTGGGGATAGGTTTCATCTTTCATCACCGTATGCCCACCGAGAGCTCCAAGCTGAGCTTCGCGGGGACGTGGGGGCTTCCGGGGAACGTGACGGAGGGCTTGCAGAGGAACTTGAGGCGGAAGTACAACAGCTTCGCCCCGCGCGTCAGGTTGGAATGGACACCGGGCCAGTACTACTACATGAACCGGCGGCAGAAAATCTACCTGAAGTCCCGTTTCCCGACCTTCATCGCGGACTACGAGCGGGGCGTGAAAGGCGTGTTCAGGAGCACGGGAGCTTACGAGCGCGTGGAGTTCGACATGCAACACCACATCCGCACGGGGCCCCTCTCCAACCTGTACTACCGCGTCGGGGCGGGAATGTACACCAACCAGGAGGAGACGTACTTCGCGGACTTCGCGAACTTCCGCAAGAGCAACCTGCCGGAGGGGTGGAACGACGAAATCGGGGGCGTGTTCCAGGCGTTGGACGGGGAATGGTACAACGCCTCGAACTACTACGTCCGCGGGCACGTCACCTACGAGGCCCCGTTCCTCGTGCTGCGCCACCTCCTCAAGTACACCAACCACGTGCAGAACGAGCGGCTGTACCTCAACATGCTTACCATGGACCGCCTGGGGCCTTATTTCGAGCTGGGTTACGGCATCGGCACCTTCGTGTTCGACATGGGGCTGTTCGTCTCCTTGGAAGACTTCGAGCACGTGGGCTTCGGGTACAAGTTCTCCTTCGAGCTGTTCAACAAATGACGGCGGAAGCCGCTATTTCTTCACGACCTTCCGCGACGGGGTGACATATACGCCCGCGGGCCATTCTTCGGGAATGCGCCCGTCGGATGCCGTCTCGCCGCGCTTCGTGCCGTCGAGGCCGTAAACGGGCACGGGGCGTCCCCCGGTTTGCGCCTTCCTTCCCGCTACGCCCGTGGACTGTTCCCTTTCAATCAGGCGCACGGAAAGGGCTTCGACCCCGGGCAGCACCAAATACCCTCTCCCCGGGGCTATCCAGCTTCCCGCGTCCGCCCGCACGAACCGTGTGCCGCCGCCGTCCAAGAGGAACACCGCCCCCTCATCGCCCTTGATGTCATACCGTCCGAACATGGCATGGAAGCCGCCCGTTTCCCCCAAGCCTTCCGCCTGGGTCTGCACGTCGGTTCCCTCCCCGTAAAAACAAACTTCCGAATCGCGTGCCTCCGACGGCCGCCACAGATACGGCACGCCGCCTTCCCATGCCTCGCCGTCCTTCGTCTCGCGGAACACCGCCCCTTCGCCGGTCATCTCCTCGAAGCGGAGCCGTTCCAATGCCACTTCTTCTCCGTCAGCATCCGCCCAGGCGACTTTCTTCACGGCAAACGGCAGGCCGACGCTTGACCACCCTCCGTCCCCGTTCACCCTCCTGTGCCATTCTATTCCGACCTCCGGCACGGCAAAGGAATATTTGGGGCCGAGCGTGCAACTGTCGCATCCGACCATCCGCGTCACGGCTGTCCCTTGCACGCCGGTGTCTTTCCGGTCGATTTCCACCACGCAGGGCCACCCTTCGGGCAAACGTCCGGCCTCGCCTTTCCGCACGTAAGTCCATACGTATTCCTTGGGCATCTTCCCTGCGCCCGTCATTTGCTTTCCCTGCGGGAGGGCTATTCCGGTGAAGTCTATCCGCCGCGCGCGGGAGTAGTCCAAGGAGAACAGCGAGTCGGAGAGCCAGTCGCCCCTGAAAGTCCAGTCGCCGGACACGGCCTCCTCGAGCGCAGGGGGCTGCACTTCCTTTTTATATATGAATAAGGTGTCGCCGTAGTTTTCACGCCAACACAATCTAAAAACAGGAGAATTTTCATTTACCAATAAATGGAACTTCGCTTTCTTAGTACTTCCCGATGTATAGATGTCTTCTTTCGTCAAGAAAGCCGTCATGCCGCCCGACGAGAAATAGTCGCCCAGTCCGAAAGTCTTATACAAACTTTCATCTGTCGGCAAACTGTCCAATTCCTCATCGGTCAAGGTGTACAGAGAAGCATAGTTTGAAGGTACTTTTTTAGTGGAATAAGCCAGCCACGCGTCCAACGCCATGTCGCGGAAGGAGAATGTGTTCCCGTTTCTCCTTAATTCGAAGACGGCTGTCCCTCCGTCGTCCACGTGTATTCTCCCGTCCCCGTCCAACGCGATTTTGCGGGCGGTGCGAGAGGTTGCCTTAGTCCCGGTTTCGTCCTGCGTGGACATCACGTATATCGAGTCGGGATACTCCGGGCAGTTTCCCGCCAGCACGTAACGCGCACTGTCTTCCAGTTCGCTGTCGAGCCTCACGCGCCGGAAGGTCTGCGCCGGAAGGGATTCTCCCCAAAGGAACGGCAGGAGGACGCAACCGTATAAAAATCGTCTGACATCCATAGTCTTACCAATTGTTCTTATTCGACCGCCCTCCCTCTATGTGGCCGGGGACGGTGTCCACACGTATCGTGTCTTTGCGTTCGGGGTCTGGATTCGGTTCAGGATTCGGATTGTCGGGACCAGGGTCGGGCTCTACTGGATCGGGGTCGGGTTCCACCGGGTCGGGAGCGGGCTCCGGCTCATCCCCGCCATCCGGCAGCCATTGGTAGTATTCCACGTTTCTTAGCCCTATCTCCCCGTAATAAGTCTTCACCAACCCGACCAGACCTATCCTGCGCCCGAAGTTGCCCGGGTTGTCCACGAGATTCACTTCTTCTTTCTCTTTCATATCGCTAAGTTCCACCGGCACGCAACGCGATATGTCCGTTTCCCCTTTCTTGTCCGCTATCAGCAAATTGGCTTTTATTCCGGCGTCCGCTATCTCGTCAATCACAAACAGGACGTTCGACAGCCCTAAGCTCGAAGTTCCTTTCTTCGAATCCACCGCGCCCACGATATAGCCCGCGACCATTTCCCCGTAATCCTCTTCCAAGTCCGCACCCTCGTATTTCTCCAGCAACTTAGTCACTGTCAAGACACCGGCGGCCAGAGAGTCTCCCTCGTTGAGGTTCGGATTGTCGGGACCAGGTTCGGGTTCCACCGGGTCGGGAGCGGGCTCCGGCTCATCCCCGCCATCCGGCAGCC
>CAYXQT010000113.1:6482-7018 GCA_964466445.1 uncultured Paraprevotella sp.
CCGCACCCTCGTATTTCTCCAGCAACTTAGTCACTGTCAAGACACCGGCGGCCAGGGAGTCTCCCTCGCCGAGGTTCGGGCCGTTGTTCCCCGGCTTGTTGCCCGTCTGCCCGGAGGAAGTCTTATCCCCGCCTTCCTCCACGGGCAAGTCCACTTTCTGACAGGCCGCGAAAGACGCGGCAAGGCACAAGGGGAAGAGCGACCGCAAGAGAAACTTATCCACCGCCTTCATTTTCCTATTCTTCGGTCAACGTCTTCTTCAGACGTTTGAACTTGTCTTTTATGCCGCGCGAATAATACAAGTTATCCCCCAACGCCCATATAAACATCAGCAAGTCAAAAATCAGCCAGCCGATTAAAAAACAATGACAAGTCTCCATGATGTAATCATTTATACTTTCCATCCGTACAAATATACGTTTTTATCCTAAAAACCGCCGCCTCTCGATAAAAAAAACTATCTTTGCACCCAACAAAGCATGTCATGGAAATCATTCAAACCGCCATCGAGGGCGTGGTGATTATCAAGCCCCGCC
>CAYXQT010000114.1:0-6997 GCA_964466445.1 uncultured Paraprevotella sp.
CCCGCGTGGGCGGGAGAGCAGGCGGCCGCCTCTTCCCATTGCGGTTCCCGGCGCGCCCGCGCCGGGAACCGCCCCCCTTTTTCCCTGTGCGGGAGCGGGGCGCAGGCTTCCGGCCTGTTTCCTAAATAAATATGATATTTCCTTATTCTTGTATAACATGTTTCGCCGGGTCTGGGAAAATGACTAACTTGCGCCGTGGATTTCTTAGGGACAATTAACATTAAAATCAAATCAATATGAATCGTTCATTTCTTTTGTTTTCCCTCCTTTTGGGAATTTTGGCATTTTCGAGTTGTGTGACCAAGAAACAGTATGCGCGGTTGCAGGCGGATTATGACAGTTTGGACAAGTCGTATCAGGATACGAAAATGGATTTAGTGGCCTGCGGAACGAAATCCAAGAGTTTGGAGGAGCGTTTGGCCGAGGCACAGAAGGCGAATGACGAGTTGAAATCTTCATACGCCGCCTTGCAAGGGTCGTTGGATAAAAGTATCCAGCAAAATTCGCAGGGCAACGTGAACATTTCCAAGTTGGTGGACGAGATTAACGCCTCCAATAAGTTCATCAAACAACTGGTGGAGGCGAAGGACAAGTCCGACTCCTTGAACATGGTGTTGACTAACAACTTGACACGTTCGTTGAGCCGCGAGGAAATGAAGGATGTGGATATTCAGGTGTTGAAAGGCGTGGTCTATATTTCCTTGGCGGACAATATGCTGTACAATTCGGGTAGCTACGAAATCAGCGAGCGTGCCGGTGAGACATTGGGCAAAATCGCCAAGATTATCATGGATTACAAGGAGTATGAAGTGCTAATCGAGGGTAACACGGATACCGATCCCATTTCGCGGCCTAACATCCGCAACAATTGGGATTTGAGCGCGATGCGTGCGTCTTCCGTGGTGCAGGCTTTGCAAAACACGTATGGGGTGGATCCCAAGCGCCTGACAGCGGCGGGGCGGGGTGAATATAACCCTGTGGCTTCGAACGACACGCCTGAGGGCAAGCAGCGTAACCGTCGGACCCAAATTATCATTACTCCGAAGTTGGATCAGTTCATGGAACTTATAGATCAGGCTCCCGAAGCCGAGGATCCCGTGGTTGAATAGATTTTTGATGAGCAAACGTAAAAACGACCGTATTTGAACTCCCCGTGTGAAGTTCGGATACGGTCGTTTTTTTTTGGCGGATTCTGTGAATCAAATAGTTGATGATATTTTGGAATCAAATAACCGTCCGTATATTTAAGCTTACAAGAGGCTGAAAATGACGAATAAGTCAGGCCGATACAGAAACCGTATTCATAAGGGCCTGTTTGAGTACGAAGACATTCGGTCGACTTTGTCCGACCTTGGCGATTCGCTGTCCGCTCTTGAGCGTCCGGTTGACTTCGGGATGTTTCGCCCTCTTCTTGAAGAGGGTTCTCCCGAAAAAAAGGCGGAGGAACAATGCCGGACGCAAGTCTGTCAATCCAATCCTGATGAGGAGAACCGGCGGATATGGGTTCATCCAATCTTTACGAACCTACCTTAAACGATGAACTACAAATGGATAAAGAAACACTTAGTAGAAACATAAAGATAGAAGGAACCGTTATCCTTATCAGGGTTATTTTGTTTCTCATTTACTATGTGGCGTTGATTGCCGTTGGCTTTTTATTACTTGTCGGCGCAACTCGGGTCACATTTTCCATACCAGCATTTCTGGAGGGTTTGAACCAGATTAACATAAGGTTGTTAATAATTGGTGTGATAGCCTTGGCGGCCATGTGGTGGTTCTGCATCCAAATCGGATTCTACCTGATTAAACCGTTGTTTATTTCTCCGAAGACATCAAACGACAATCGGTTGGAAATTGCTGAAAGCGACTGCCCAAAGCTGTTCTCAATGATACGGGACGTTGCACACGCTACTGGAAACAAGATGCCAAAGCACGTCTACCTTTCATCTGAGGTGAACGCCTGCGTGTTCTATGACAAGGCAAGCATTTGGTCTGTTTTCTTTCCGACGAGAAAAAACCTGATGGTTGGAATAGGATTGTTTCACGGCATGAACACATCCGAAGTGAAAGCCATATTGAGCCATGAGTTCGGACATTTTTCTCAGCAATCCATGCGTGTCGGAACAATAACTTACCGTTTGTTACTGATTATCCGCACGATGATTGACCATGCACAGGAACAACAACAAAGGGACGCGATAGCAAGAAGCCAAGAGGATTACAAATGGTATCTGCACTTGGCGGTATATCCCATTTCTTTCGTCACCCAGAAAACCATAGCTTTCTACAACTGGATAGAAAAAGAAAACAGGAGTCTCTCCCGATATATGGAGTTCGAGGCCGACACTTTAGCTTGCAAAGTCGTGGACGCAAGGTCGTTCATCTCTTCCTTATGTAAACTTGAAACTCTGTCAGACAGGTATTCCACCTATGAAAATGTAATAGCGAATGCCTTGGAAAAAGGACATTTTATTCCTGAATATTGGCAAGGTTATGTTTTTGTTTATGGACAACTCTCCAAAAGCGAAGACCTGTTTGTGGAAAAAGATACCCTGCTGGACGTTCCCATAGGCGACAAGACCAGATTCCCTTCGAAGATTTCCGTAATTGACGGATGGAATACGCACCCTACATTGTCCGAACGAATCGACAATGTCAGGCAATACATCAGTGCTGCCGATACAGTCTGCAAGGAAGACCCTGCGGATTTGGTCGGAATGAAAACACTGAATGCCATAGGAGAAATGCGCCAACGCATCATCGTCGCCAATCTTCAAAGTCCCGTTGACTGGCAAAAGTTATCTGCTGTCAGCTTAAAAGATTTCGAGTCGTCATTTACACATGACTACGGAAAACAACTCGGGCACTTCTTCCTATTAGTATTTATAAGCAAGCAAATACACAGTTTTGCAATCCCCGATGAAAATGAAATCAAAACGGAGAACGTGGATAATCCCTTTACTGAGGCGAACAGGAATATGATTTTACAGTACAGCCAAGGCGTAGAGGACTGGCAAGTCCTGAACCAAATTAAGTCAGGGAATATAGATGCCAAGCATTTTATGTATGCCGACAAGCTCTATTCCGATACTGACAAACCTCTCGCATTACAAGACGAATACTTGAAGCCGATATACGAAAGGTGGTGTGATTTAGACGTGAAAATCTATAAGTTCCTGTGGCAACACACTGAAGAAAAGGGCAGGCTCAATGCCGTATATTGGACAATGATGTATGCTAATGATGCAAGACAAGCGTTTGACCCGATAAGGCGCAAAACCGAAGAGATAAGGAACGGATTGGCTTTCTATCAATCACACGGCAGTGATGTGAGTATGACAGCTGAAATGAGTGCTGCCTTATCGTCAGGCTTATGGAAGTTTCTTCAGAATTTTAATTTTGACATTTTGGATTTGTTCAGGGATGTGGAACCTGACGGAACTCCACTCACCAAAATTATGGATGAAATGAAACGTATTTCTCTCCTAAGGCAGTATCCACGCATGAATGATGCTATCCTTATAAATACCATCGTGGAAATATCCGGTTTCTTGGATTATATGTTCAACGTCGGGAAGAATCAATGGAAAGCAATAATAGTTCGGACTTATGACAATTATTTGGGTAAAGAAACAATTTCGTTGGAATCAACCGACAGAAGCATAATATGATATGACACAATTACGTCGGAGGCCATCTTGAATCTTGCTTTCTCGATGCCGTCCCATACGATAGGTCTGTCAAGCTTATGCCTCGTGTGTTCTTCTACAGAATGCTGTTCATGAAGCTTCAAGCATTCGGGAAGTGTTCGGGCATCAGCCTTGTGGACGACACATGATACCCGTCCGCCACAATCTCAGGCAGCGTTTCAACAAGGTGTTCAAGGACATCGCGGGTGACGGCAGGAACATGGCGGGACGGTGTCACGGTTTCAAGATTCACCTCCTGTGCAACGACTGTGGAGAGGTCATGACTTTCTGTTTTACAAGAGCCGACATGGACGATAGGGACGCAAGGGCGTGGAACGTGTCCGTTAAGAAACTTTAGGTAAGGTCTTTGCCGATAGGGGATACATCAGGGGAACTTGCCTTGTCCTGATTGGTGCGAAAGCTTATCTCGAACTCGCGTATCGCTCACTATTTGGAGCTTTCTTCAAATGTGTATATTATTCATGCAAAATGACCTCTAAAAGTTTTTGTCTACTTTTAGAGGTCACTTCATACCGATACAGCCTCTTTCTTATACCAATCTCCAACGGAGGAGAAGAGCAGGTTTAGAACTCGGCGTTTTTCGGTGTGCGGGGGAAAGGTATAACATCGCGGATGTTCTGCATTCCGGTGACGAACAAGATTAGACGCTCGAAACCCAAGCCGAAACCACTGTGCGGGCACGTGCCGAAGCGGCGGGTGTCAAGATACCACCACATGTCCTTCATCGAGATATTCAATTGCTTGATACGAGCCAACAACTTGTCGTAATTCTCTTCACGCTCGGAGCCGCCGATAATCTCGCCGATTTGCGGGAAAAGCACGTCCATGGCACGCACCGTTTTCCCGTCGTCGTTCATCTTCATGTAGAAAGCCTTGATTTCTTTCGGATAATCCGTCAGGATGACGGGACGTTTGAAATACTCTTCCACCAGATAACGCTCGTGTTCGCTGGCCAAATCGGTTCCCCAATATATCGGGAACTCGAACTTGCGTCCGTTCCTCACGGCTTCCTCCAGAATTTCGATGCCTTTCGTGTAGGACAAACGCGCAAAACTATTTTCCACCACGAAGTGCAGGCGCCCGAGCAACGTCTTGTCAATCATCTTGTCCAAGAAAGCCAAATCATCTTGGCAATTATCCAAAGCCCAACGCACACAGTACTTGATGAAGTCCTCTGCCAAGTCCATGTTGTCGTTGATGTCGTTGAAAGCCACTTCTGGCTCAATCATCCAAAATTCGGCCAAATGGCGCGGCGTGTTGGAGTTCTCCGCCCGGAACGTCGGCCCGAAAGTGTAAATGGCACCCAAGGCTGTGGCTCCAAGCTCTCCTTCCAACTGTCCGGATACGGTCAGCGAAGTTGTCTTGCCGAAGAAATCATCGGAATAGTCTATCTTCCCCTCGTCGTCTTTCTTCAAGTCGTAGAGGTTCTTCGTGGTCACCTGAAACATTTGTCCGGCTCCTTCGCAGTCGCTGGCCGTGATAATCGGTGTATGGAAATAGAAAAAGCCATGCTCGTGAAAGTAGCGGTGGATGGCCATCGCCATGTTATGGCGGATACGGGACACCGCGCCGAACGTATTGGTTCGCAAACGCATGTGGGCATTCATACGCATATATTCCATGCTCTGCCCTTTCTTCTGCATCGGATAATCCGAACCGCAGGGACCGAGCACCTCTATTTCGTGAGCCCGAATCTCCACGGCTTGCCCCGATCCCACACTTTGCACTAATTCGCCCGTCACGCTCAGGCAGGCACCGGTCGTGACGAGCTTAATCAATTCATTGTCAAACTTACCCGCATCGGCCACTACTTGTACATTCTTAATTGTCGACCCGTCATTCAAGGCGATGAAATGGACAGCCTTGCTCCCGCGGCGTGTACGCACCCAACCTTTCACATTGACTTCCGAACCGTAGTCCTCGCGTTTCAATATGTCTATGATTCTTATCCTGCGAATAGTTTCCATTTTTCCATCATCATGATATCCTGTCATTCGAATGCTCCCATACGCAACATGTTCACTTCCTGTTCTGTCAGGAATCTCCAGTCGCCCCGGCTGACATTCTTCTTCGTCAACCCTGCAAACAGCACGCGGTCGAGTCTCACCACGCGGTAACCCAAAGCTTCGAATATGCGGCGCACAATACGGTTTTTCCCAGAATGAATCTCGATGCCGACCTGTTTTTTATCGGTGGGGCTGGCATATTCGATGGCATCGGCACGTATTTCCCCGTCTTCCAACGTGATACCTTCGGCAATCTGCCGCATGTCGGCTGCCGTCACGTTCTTGTCGGTCGTCACTTGGTAGATTTTCTTTTTCAAAATCTTGGGGTGCGTCAGTTTGGAAGCCAGTTCTCCGTCGTTAGTAAGCAACAACACGCCCGTGGTGTTACGGTCAAGACGTCCTACCGGATAAATACGCTCACGGCAAGCACCCTTGACCAAATCCATCACAGTCCTGCGGTTCTGCGGGTCATCGCTGGTAGTCACGCAATCTTTTGGCTTGTTCAGCAGGACATACACCTTACGTTCAATCTGCACCGGTCGGTCGTGGAACTTCACTTCATCCGTACGCTTCACTTTCGTACCCAACTCCGTTACCACCGTTCCGTTGACACTCACCACGCCTGCCGTAATGAATTCATCCGCTTCACGGCGGGAACAAACCCCGGCGTTGGACAAGAACCTGTTCAAACGAATCGGCGCGTCCGGATCCACATTGAGTTCTTTATACTCAATCTGTTTCTTCATGCTATACCTGACATCGGAATCATAATTGCCGATACGGCGTTGATGCGGCCTGCCTCCTTCGAAACGGTTGCTCCCATACCCACCTTGCAGACGATGGTAACTTCCTTCGCGGTTGCCGTACCAACTCTCACGATTGCCGTATCCACTCTCGCGTGTCCTGTAATAACCGTCGCGGTTATGACTGATTTCACGACGATACCCTCCGGTATTCGAGCGGAAATTTCCCTCGCGGTTGTATCCACCCTCGCGGTTATATCCACCCTCGCGGTTGTATCCACCCTCGCGGTTGTATCTCCCCTCACGGTTATATCCACCCTCGCGGTTGTATCCATCCTCGCGGTTGTATCTTCCCTCGCGGTTATATCCTCCCTCGCGGTTGTATCCATCCTCGCGGTTGTATCTCCCCTCGCGGTTATATCCGCTCTCGCGATTATAATCCTGACGGAGCTGATAGTTGCGATAAGGTCGCGGTCCTCCACCGTAATTACGCTGTTCTCCACCATAACCGCGGGTTTCCCGATTGTAAGGCGGACGG
>CAYXQT010000115.1:0-6995 GCA_964466445.1 uncultured Paraprevotella sp.
AATAAGCTATAGACGATGATACCGGATTTCCAGTCCTGCATGTTACCTTTTCTCAGAATGTTGAAGGATGGTGGCATCCATTCGATGAAGGAAATACGAGGCGCGTTTACCAGAGAGTTCCATCTGACGGATGACGACGTAAAGGAGATGACACCCAGTCGTAACTCCACGCGCTTCCAAAGCAACGTGAGTTGGGCGAAGACCCATTTGCAGAAGGCGGGCTTGCTGGAAACGCCGGTGCGTGGACAATATAGGATTACGGCGGCGGGGTTGCACGCGCTGGAAACCCGTCCGGAACGCATCGACATGAAGTTTCTTTCCAGCTATCCGGCTTATAGGGAATGGATTGCCTTGTCCCATGAGGGCGGCGTGGCGGAAGGCAATTCCGGGCGGGAAATCGAACCGCCCTTGCAGACGCCGGACATCATCATGGAAGAAGCATACAAGAATTTGTGCAACATGCTGGCGCAAGACCTGCTGGAGCGTATCTTGGAGAAAGACGCGACTTTCTTCGAATCCCTGGTCATCAAGCTGCTGGTGGCCATGGGGTACGGCGGATCCCTGAAAGAAGCCGCGGGCATGGTAGTAGGCAAGAGCGGCGACGAGGGCATCGACGGCATCATCAAGGAGGACAGGCTCGGATTGGATAACATTTACATTCAGGCCAAACGTTGGAGCAACGTGGTGGAACGTCCGGAGATACAGAAGTTCGTCGGCGCATTGGCGGGCAGGGGAGCGACGAAGGGGATATTCATCACCACCTCGTCTTTCAGCCGTGGCGCACGGGAATTCAAACCGCAGACGAACATCAAAATCGTGCTGATAGACGGCACACAACTTTGTGAATACATGATAGATTACAATATCGGGGTGACTACCGCCAGTGTTTTCGAGGTGAAGCGAGTTGACATCGACTTTTTCGAGTCGGAAGGATGAAAGACAAAAGGAAACAAGTGAACGTTGGACTAAATTATTTGCAGAGATGGAGATAATGTGCTTGGACGGGACGGATGCCGGGCTGTATCCGCTTGTGGGGCCGCTGGTCATGAGCCCCGCCGTTTTGAGGCAGAACAACAATTATCCCTTTAAGACTTCCAACCGTTACCGGTGGTATATCGCCGTGTCGGACGGAGAAGTCGTCGGTTTCATTCCATTGCGGAAGACAGGGAAAGGCTGCCACATAGACAACTATTACATACGGGGCGACCGCGCGGAAACGATTGACGCCTTGTTGGGCCGCGTCGTGGAGGATGCCGGTTCCGGTGCCCTGCTGACGGCCTTGGTGCACAAGCGCCACGTGGAGGCCTTTCAGCGGAGCCGTTTCCGGACGGCCAGACAGCTCTCCCTTTACGATAAGATGGAATATATTCCCGCCCCTGAGACATGATGCGCCGCTTGAATGTTTATGAGGCCACGCAGCGGAGGCTGAAAATCATATTTGATTATTTCGACTATGTGTACGTCTCCTTCTCAGGAGGCAAGGACAGCGGCGTGCTCCTGAACCTATGTGTCGACTACATCCGGAAGTACGAGCCGGGCCGGAAGCTCGGAGTGTTCCACATGGATTACGAGGCGCAGTACCGCCAGACCACGGAGTATGTGGAACAAGCCCTGGCCTCCAATCCCGACATTCTGGAAGTGTACCACTGTTGCGTCCCCTTTAAGGTTTCCACCTGCACTTCCATGCATCAGACCTATTGGCGGCCGTGGGAGGAAAGCAAGCGCGACATCTGGGTGCGCGAAAAGCCGCGGAATTGTTATTCGTCCGAAGACTTCGTCTTCTTCAGCGAGGAGTTGTGGGACTATGACTTCCAGCATTTTTTCGCCTCATGGCTGCGCTCCAGGCAGAAGTGCAAGCGCATCTGCTGCTTAGTGGGGATACGCACGCAGGAGAGCTTCAACCGATGGAGGAGCATACACAGCGACAGGAACTACAAGCGGCTGGCCTGTTACAAATGGACTCACAGGCTCGAACGGCACATATACAACGCGTACCCCATCTACGATTGGAAAACTACGGACATCTGGACGGCCAACGGGAAATTCAAATGGACATACAACCATTTGTACGACCTGTACCATCTGGCCGGAATCCCTGTCGCCCACCAGCGCGTGGCCAGCCCGTTCATATCCCAGGCCGTTTCGACCTTGTCCGTCTACCGCGTCATCGACCCCGACACCTGGGGGAAGATGGTGGGCAGGGTCAACGGGGTGAACTTCGCGGGCATATACGGCCGCTCCGTGGCGATGGGGTGGAGGATGATAAAGTGCCCTCCCGGCTTTTCCTGGAAAGACTACATGTACTTCCTCTTGGACACGCTCCCCGCTCCCGTCAGGCGGAATTACATGGACAAGCTGGACGTGAGCATCCGTTTCTGGCGCAAGCACGGGGGATGTCTGGGCGAGGAGACGATACAAAGGTTGCGCGATGCCGGAGTGGTTTTCACCGTCGGAGAGAAGACGGCCTACCATACCGACAAGAAGCCGGTAAGGATGGAATACCTGGACGACATCGACATCCCCGAATTCAAGGAAATACCGACCTACAAGCGCGTGTGCATCTGCATATTGAAGAACGACCATACGTGCAAGTACATGGGATTCACGCAGACCAAAGAGGAAAAGGAACGGCGCGACAAAGTGATGAAGAAATACAAATCGTTGCAACATGGACAATTATAAAAGCCCCGTATACGACATTATCGCGGTGCCCGTCGAAAAGGTGGTGGCCAACGAGTACAACCCCAACGTAGTGGCTCCTCCCGAAATGAAACTTCTCGAACTTTCCATCTGGGAGGACGGCTACACCATGCCCTGCGTGTGCTATTACCGGAAGGACGAAGACGTGTATGAAATCGTGGACGGCTTCCATCGCTATCAGGTCATGAAAACCTCGCGGCGCATTTATGAGCGGGAGAAAGGGCTGCTCCCCGTTTCCGTCATAAACAAAGACCTCTCGGAACGCATGGCTTCCACCATACGGCACAACCGGGCGCGCGGCATGCATTCGGTGGAGCTGATGAGCCACATCGTGTCCGAACTGACCAGTTCCGGGATGTCGGACAGCTGGATCATGCGCAACATAGGGATGGACAAGGACGAACTCCTGCGGCTGAAGCAAATATCGGGGTTGGCGGAGCTTTTCGCCGACAAGGATTTCGGCCCCTCGGACGATTGGATAGAAGAATGACCTTGCGGACGAGGGCTTTTCTTGTTCCTCGCACCTTGGGACGCAGTGTCAAGGAGAACGGGAAGGCTCTTGCGTCCGGAGCCGTCGGGCGTAAGCCATGGACTTCTTCGGGCGGCAACGCCCCGGTGCGGCATCTTTTGTCCCGGACAAGGCCGTCTTCTTCCTTTCCCGGGCTTTTCCGCGAGAGCCGTCGGGTCAGGACGGGGCCGGGTGTCCCTCCTCGTCAGGAATACTTTCTCGGGTAACGGAACAAGATGCTCAGCAAAGCGCACCCACCCATGATGTACGGGTAATATAAATAAGGTATGATGTCTGTCGGGGCGATGGATGCCAGCCCCGCGGCCATCAGGAGCTGCGCCCCGTAGGGAATCAGCCCTTGCGTGAAGCAGGAGAACGTGTCCAGGATGCTCGCGCTTTTGCGCCTGTCCACGCCGTATTTTTCGGCTATGTCGCGGGCGAGCGGCCCCGCCGTGATGATGGCCACCGTGTTGTTGGCCGTACATAGGTTGACGATGCTCACCAGTGCCGCGATGCCCAGTTCCGCCCCGCGCTTGGAACGGATGCGCCGCGTCAGCGCGTGCAGGATGAAATCGATGCCCCCGTTGTGGCGGATGATTTCCATCAGCCCGCCCGCCATCATCGTGATGATTATCAGCTCGCCCATTCCCGCGATGCCTTCTCCCATGGCGGCAAGCCAGCCGAACAAGTCATACGCGCCCGTGAACACGCCCACCGCGCCGCTCAGCACCAGCCCGACGGTCAGGACTACCATGACGTTCATTCCCATGACGGCCGCAATCAGCACCGCCAAGTAGGGGACGACCTTAATCCAATCCACTTCGGGAAGTACCTGCGGCGCGTGGGTATGAACGCCCATGAAGATGTACAGCGCGAAAGCGATGGCCGCGGCGGGCATGACGATTTGCGAGTTGACCTTGAACTTGTCGCTCAGCCTGCACTCCTGCGTGCGTGTCGCCGTGATGGTCGTGTCGGAAATGAACGACAGATTGTCGCCGAAGAAGGCTCCTCCGGCCACGATGGCCACCAGCAACGGGAGGTCCGTTCCCGTTTCGCGGGCGATGCCGGCCGCCAGAGGGGTCAGCGCCACAATCGTGCCCACGGAAGTCCCTATGGAGAGCGAGATGAAGCACGCCGCCAGGAAGATGCCTCCCAACAGAAGGTTGTCCGGCAAGAGCCGCAGGGAGAGGTTCACCGTGGCGTCGATGGCTCCCATGGCCTTGGCCGACGCGGCGAAAGCTCCCGCAAGGACGAAAATCCATATCATCAGCATGAGGTTCGGCGAACCGGCTCCCCGCGAATACACCCTTATCCGTTCTTCCAACGGAATGCCGCGCGTGATTCCGACGGCGTAGGCGGACGACGCCATGAACGCCACCGTGATGGGCACCTTGTAGAAGTCGCGGGCGATGATGCCGGTCGCGAGATACAGGACCGCGAAGACGAGCAGCGGGCTGACGGCTGCCACACTTTTTCCCTTTGTTGACATCGTATGACGTTTGCGTGCGTGCGGACATTAATCCCCGAACCCGATTTTGTCCGGCGGAGGGGCTTCCCCCGTGATGTTCTTCTTTCCGGGACGGAAAACGGCACGAAGATACATTATTTCGATGAGCCGTGCGGCATGAAAGGGCAAAAACTCGTCTTTTTTGAATTATTTTTCCGCGGGAAAGAGCGTTTCAAGGGAAAAATGTCTATTTTTGCAGGGTGCACGGTGTCCCGCGAGGGCCAGCGTGGGAACTTAGACCGGTAACGTCCAAAATTACGATTATGGGAAAAATAGTAACGATGGGAGAAATCATGCTCCGCTTGTCCACGCCCGGACAGTCCCGCTTCGTGCAGGCTGACACTTTCGACGTGAACTACGGGGGCGGCGAGGCCAACGTGGCCGTAAGTTGCGCCCATTACGGGCATGAGGCATACTTCGTCTCCAAACTGCCCAAGCACGAAATCGGGCAAGCCGCCGTGAACGCCCTGCGCCGCTACGGCGTGCATACCGATTTCATCGCGCGCGGCGGCAACAGGGTGGGGATTTATTATTTGGAGACGGGCGCGTCCATGCGTCCCTCCAAGGTCATTTACGACCGCGCGGGCTCGTCCATTGCCGAAGCCTCTCCGTCCGACTTCGACTTCGATGCCATCATGGAGGGCGCGGACTGGTTCCATTGGAGCGGCATCACGCCCGCCATTTCCGATGCGGGAGCCGAGTGCCTGCGCTTGGCGTGCGTGGCGGCCAAGAGGCACGGAGTGACGGTATCCTGCGACCTCAATTTCCGCAAGAAGCTGTGGACTTCGGAAAAGGCGCAGAGCGTCATGAAGCCCCTGATGCGATACGTGGACGTGTGCATCGGCAACGAGGAAGACGCGGAACTTTGTCTGGGCTTCAAGCCGGATGCCGACGTGGAAGGCGGCAGCACGGAGGCCGAGGGGTACAAGGGCATCTTCAAGGGCATGAGGGAAACTTTCGGCTTCAAGTACGTCATTTCCACGCTGCGCGAGTCCGTCTCGGCCACGCACAACGGGTGGAAGGCCATGATATACGACGGCAAGGAGTTCTACGTGTCCAAACGCTACGACATCAACCCCATCGTCGACCGCGTCGGCGGAGGCGATTCCTTCTCCGGCGGCGTCATCCACGGCCTGCTGACCATGAAGACGCAAGGCGAGGCGCTGGAGTTCGCCGTGGCGGCTTCCGCGCTGAAGCACACGATACCGGGCGACTTCAACATGGTCTCCGCCGAAGAAGTGGCGGCTCTTGCCGGCGGTTCCGCCAGCGGGCGCGTGCAAAGGTAAGTCTCCACGAAAAAACAAAGGAATATGGCAAGGTTCGACAAGATTGCAGTCATGCGGAAAATAGGGGAAACCGGCATGGTCCCCGTGTTCTATCATTCCGACGCCGGGACGGCCAAGCGGGTCATCAAGGCTTGCTACGACGGCGGCGTGCGTGCGTTTGAGTTTACGAACCGCGGCGATTTCGCCCAGGAAGTGTTCGCCGAATGCGTGAAGTTCGCCGCCGAGGAATGCCCGGAGCTTGCCTTGGGAATAGGCTCCGTCGTGGACGCCCCGACAGCCGCGCTCTACATCCAGTCGGGGGCGTGCTTCGTCGTCGGCCCGCTCTTCAACCCCGACATCGTGCCGGTGTGCAACCGCCGCCTGATACCCTATTGCCCGGGGTGCGGCACCGTGTCGGAAATCGGCAAGGCGCAGGAGATGGGTTGCGACCTCTGCAAGCTCTTCCCCGGCGATGTCTACGGCCCGGCTTTCGTGAAAGGGATGATGGCGCCGTGTCCGTGGTCCAAGCTCATGGTGACGGGCGGCGTGGCTCCCACCAGGGAAAACCTGACGGCGTGGTTCAAGGCGGGAGTCTTCTGCGTGGGCATGGGCTCCAAGCTGTTCCCGAAGGAAGAAGTGGTTGCCGGGAACTGGCAGTACGTTACCGACAAATGTAAGGAGGCCTTGGGCTATATCGCCGAAGCCCGTGCGAAATAAAGGGAAAAGGCAAGTCCTTTTCCGCGTGTACGCTTGTCTTGTTGATTTGGAGGTTGACAAGTGTACACGCTTTTTTTTCACCTGCCGACATACTTTTGCGGGTCGGAGTCCGTGCGGGAAAGGGGAGGGACTTCGGCGTAGGACGTTTCCCGCCCTCGTCGCGGATGTCCGATGCGGCTTTCCTCCGGGGCCGCTCTTTCATCGCGGGCTTGCGGAAGACCGTTTTTTCAACGCGGAGACGCTTTATGCAACTTGGTTGCACGGGAATGCGGGTAACTTTGCGTCGAAAAAGCGATAT
>CAYXQT010000116.1:0-6989 GCA_964466445.1 uncultured Paraprevotella sp.
CGGAACTGACGTTTTGACAAAATGAAAGTCGCGGCGGGGAACGCATCTCCCGGGTTGCGGATGCCGCGCGTCCGGGCGGCATCCCGGGAACGGCTTGCGGGAGCCGGCTTTTCCCGGACGGTTACGGCGGATAAAAACCCGTTTCCCCCGCGGAAAGGCGAGGCCGTTTGTCCGGGAACGATTTTCGTCTCCGCGCCGGACTTTCTCGTTCCTGCGGAGTCCGCCGCAGGGACAGTTTTTCACTGGAATGCTTCCTATTCTGAAAAAGAAATCGTACTTTTGCCGAACTTCGAAGTAATACGGATGTAAAGACACGATATATGGCAAACCGATTCGCAGCACGTGCGCAACTGAACCTCTCCGACGTGAACAAGGAGGTGCTGAAGATGTGGGATGAGGCGGATGTCTTCCACAGGAGCATGGCGGAACGCGAGGGCCGCCCCCCGTTCGTCTTCTTCGAGGGCCCGCCTTCGGCGAACGGGCATCCGGGCATCCACCACGTTCTGGCCCGCTCCATCAAGGACACGTTCTGCCGTTTCAAGACCATGAAAGGTTTCCTGGTGAGGCGCAAGGCCGGCTGGGACACCCACGGGCTTCCCGTGGAACTGGGCGTGGAAAAAGAGTTGGGTGTCACGAAGGAGGACATAGGCAGGACGATTTCCATCGAGGAATACAACCGCAAGTGCCGCGAGAACGTGATGAAATACACGGAGGAATGGACGAGCCTGAGCCGCAGGATGGGCTATTGGGCGGACATGGAACACCCGTATGTCACTTGCGACAACAAATACATCGAGACGCTCTGGTGGCTGTTGCAACGGCTTTACAGGAAAGGCCTGCTGTACAAGGGATATACGATACAGCCCTACTCGCCCGCGGCCGGCACGGGGCTGAGCTCGCACGAGCTGAACCAGCCCGGCTGTTACCGCGACGTGAAGGACACGACGGTGACGGCGCAGTTCCGGATGCTCGGCCCGCGCCCCGAGATGGAAGGGTGGGGCGAGCCTTTCTTCTTGGCGTGGACGACCACGCCCTGGACGCTTCCTTCCAACACGGCGTTGTGCGTGGGGCCGGAGATAGAGTACGTGTGCGTGCGCACTTACAACACGTACAGCGGCGACCCCGTGACAGTCGTCCTGGCCAAGGCGCGTATGGAGGCTTACTTCGACCCGCGGGGCGGGGACATGCCGCTGGACGGTTACAGGCCGGGCGACAAGGCGGTGCCCTACCGGATCGTGGGCGAGTACGCCGGGCGGGACTTGGCGGGCATGGCCTACGAACAGCTGTTCCCCTGGGTAAACCCCGGAGAAGGGGCTTTCCGCGTCATCACGGGAGACTACGTGACGACGGAGGACGGTACGGGCATCGTGCACATCGCCCCGACTTTCGGAGCGGACGACGCGCGGGTGGCCGCCGCGGCGGGCGTCCCTCCCTTGCAGCTGGTAGACCGCAAGGGCGAGTCCCGCCCGATGGTAGACCTGACCGGCAAGTTCTACCTCTCGGAAGAGCTGGACGAGGACTTCGTGAGGCGGTGCGTCCGCACGGACGAGTACGGGAAATGGGAAGGCCGTTTCGTGAAGAACGCCTACGACCCGGAGAAGACCGACAAGGACGAGACTCTCGACGTGGCGCTCTGCATGGAACTGAAGCGGCGCGGGATGGCGTTCAGGATAGCGAAGCACGTGCACAGCTATCCGCATTGCTGGCGGACGGACAAGCCCGTCCTGTATTACCCGCTCGACAGCTGGTTCATCCGCAGCACGGCGGCCAAGGAGCGCATGACGGAACTGAACCGCACCATCAAGTGGAAGCCCGCCTCCACGGGAACGGGGCGCTTCGGGAAATGGCTGGAGAACCTGAACGACTGGAACCTGAGCCGCAGCCGCTTCTGGGGCACGCCGCTGCCCGTCTGGCGGTCGGAAGACGGCGAGGAGACGTGCGTCGGGTCCTTGGAGGAACTGTACGCCGAAGCGGAGAAAGCGGCGGCGGCCGGGCTGATGCCCTCCAACCCTCTGAAAGACCGCGGCTTCGTGCCGGGCGACTACAGCCGGGAGAACTACGGCCGGATAGACCTCCACCGCCCGTTCGTGGACGAAATCGTGCTGGCAAGCCCGACGGGCAAGCCGATGAGGCGCGAGGCCGACCTCATCGACGTGTGGTTCGACTCCGGCGCCATGCCCTACGCCCAAATCCATTACCCGTTCGAGCATAAGGCGGAACTCGACGACCGCAAGGCCTACCCCGCCGACTTCATCGCGGAAGGCGTGGACCAGACCCGCGGATGGTTCTTCACGCTGCACGCCATCTCCACGATGGTGTCCGACAGCGTGGCTTACAAGGCCGTGGTGTCCAACGGACTCGTGCTCGACAAGAACGGGAACAAGATGTCCAAGCGGTTGGGCAACGCGGTGGATCCGTTCGGCATGATAGAGCGGTACGGCTCGGACGCGGTGCGCTGGTACATGATCACCAACTCCTCGCCGTGGGACAACCTGAAGTTCGACGAGGCGGGCGTGCAGGAAGTGAGCCGCACGTTCTTCGGCAAGCTGTTCCAGACGTATTCCTTCCTGACGATGTATGCCAACGTGGACGGCTGGCATTATGCCGAAGCCGACGTGCCCGTGGGCGAACGCCCGGAGATAGACCGCTGGGTCTTGTCCGAGCTGAACACGCTGGTGAAGAAAGTGGAAGCCTGCTACGAGGATTACGAGCCGACGAAAGCCGGGCGCCTGATTCAGGACTTCGTGACGGACGACGTGAGCAACTGGTTCGTCCGCCTGAGCCGCAAGCGTTTTTGGGGTAGCGCGATGGGGAAGGACAAGGTTTCTGCCTACCAGACGCTGTACGTCTGTCTGGAGACGGTGGCCAAGCTCATGGCGCCCGTCGCCCCGTTCTATGCCGACCGCCTGTACCGCGACCTGACGGACGCGACCGGGCGCGGGGAGGCGGAGAGCGTGCATCTGGCCGCCTTCCCGGTCTGCGACGAGACGAAGGTGGACAAGGCTCTGGAACGCCGCATGGAACTGGCGCAGCAAATCACGTCGATGGTGCTGTCCCTGCGCAAGAAGGAGCGGATTATCGTGCGGCAGCCCTTGCAGCGCGTCTTCTTGCCGTCGGGCGACGCGGAATGGCGCGAAAGCATAGAGGCCGTGAAGCATCTTATCCTGAACGAGGTGAACGTCAAAGAACTGCAGTTCGTGGAAGGCGAGGGCATGGTGGTGAGGAAAGCGAAGTGCAACTACCGCACGGCGGGCAGGAAGTTCGGCAGGAGGGTGAAGAGCGTGGCCGCCGCCGTGGAAAGCCTGACGCAGGAACAGATAGGACGGCTGGAACGGGACGGCTCGCTCGGCGTGGCCTTGGAAGACGGCGGACAGGCCGTCATCGGAATCGACGACGTGGAGATTTCCAGCGAGGACATCCCCGGACGGGCCGTGGCCAACGAAGGCAACCTGACGGTCGCGCTCGACACCACCGTGACGGACGCGCTCCGCGTGGAGGGCACGGCCCGCGAACTGGTGAAGCGCATACAGAACCTGCGCAAGGAAAAGAACTTCGAGATTACCGACCGCGTCGCCGTGACGATTTCCCGCACGGAACAGACGGAGAAAGCCGTGGCGGAACACGGGGACTACATCCGCGGGCAAGTCCTGGCCGATTCGCTTGCCGTGGCGGACGAAGTGGACGGCGGCACGACCGTGGACTTCGGCAATTATGCCGTAGAGGTGAGAGTGGACAGAGTGTGAACATCATTCAACCTTAAAAACAAAATATTATGATAGAGAGAACACGTTACAGCGACGAGGAGCTGGCCGAGTTCAAGGAACTGATCCTGAACAAGCTGGCGGTGGCACGCGAAGAGTACGAGACCATGATGGGGACGCTGATGAACAGGGACAACAACGGAGTGGACGACACGTCGCCCACCTACAAGGCCCAGGAAGAAGGCGCGAACACGCAGACGAAAGAGGAGCTTTCGTTGCTGGCGTCGCGCCAGCAGAAGTTCATCAAGGGACTTGAGGCCGCCCTGATACGCATCGAGAACAAGACCTACGGGATTTGCCGCGAAACCGGCAGACTGATTCCCAAGGAACGCCTGCGTCTGGTTCCCCACGCGACATTGAGCATAGAGGCCAAAAACATGAAAAAATAATGGGGGCGGGGAAACGCTGTCGGGGATGGCTCACGCAGGGGCGTCTGGCTTTGCTGATTATCCTTTTGACGCTTGTCGCGGACCAATGGATCAAGATTGCGGTAAAGACCCGCATGTATCTGCACGAAAGCATCCGCGTGACCGACTGGTTCTACATCCTCTTCACCGAGAATCCCGGCATGGCGTTCGGGTGGGACTTTCTCGACAAGCTTTTCCTGACTTCCTTCCGCATCGTGGCCGTGGCCGTCATCGCGTATTTCCTTTGCAGGGCGATACGCAAGGGTGTGCCCACGGGCTTCGTGGCGTGCCTGTCCCTGGTTCTGGCGGGGGCGGCGGGGAACATCATAGATTGCGTCTTTTACGGGCTGATATTCAACAATCCCCCGGCTCCGTTCAAGGCTGGCTTCGTGCCGTTCGGGACGGGGTATGAAAGCGTGTTCCACGGCCGCGTGGTGGACATGTTTTATTTCCCCATCATCGACACCTACTGGCCGGCTTGGATGCCATGGGTGGGCGGGGAGCATTTCATCTTTTTCAGCCCGATATTCAACTTCGCGGATGCCGCCATCAGCTGTGGCATAATAGCCTTGCTGATTTTCTATCACAAGCGTATTTCCCGGTAAACCCGACCGTCTCATGTCGAAGTTGCGTAAAGTATTCGGGGCCGTGGCGGCCGTTCTCCTGCTCCCGGCGTGCAAGCCCGGCGTGCCGTCCGACGTGATACAACCGGAGGAACTGGAAGACTTGCTTTACGACTACCATGTCGCGCAGGCCATGGCGGAGGCCGGACGGGACAGTACGGACTATAAGCGTTACAGTTACGTGCAGGCGGTATTCGAAAAGCATGGAGTGAGCGAAGCCGAATTCGACTCCTCGATGGTCTGGTACGCGTCGCATGCCACTTACCTGAACGACATTTACAAAAAACTGCAGGAGCGTTACGACACGCATGTCTCGGCATTGGGAGCCGCTACCGGGGAGAACGACGTCTTTGCCCGTATAGGCGCGCTGGGGGATACGGCCAACATCTGGCACGAGCGGGCGTTCAGGGTCTTGAAACCGCGTTTTACGGAGGATCGCCTGCTGTTCGTCATGGAGGCCGACACGACTTTCCGTAAGGGAGACGCCCTGCTTTGGCGTTTCGATTCCCGCAACCTGTCCCGCGGGCGGCAGAACGAGTCGTGTGCCGGCCTGTACGTGGCATACGAAAATGATTCCGTGGCGGGCATCACGCAAAGGGTTTACTCCAACGGCTTGATACAGCTCCGTATGGAAGGGGATACGGCTCACGAGATTCGGGAAATAGGAGGGTTCGTGTGTTATAAGCCTTCCGACGAGGACAAGGAGCATAGCCTGTTGTTGCTCCGCGACATCATGCTGGTTCGTTTCCACCTCCGGCCGGCGGACACGGACACGGCGGCAGTCGCCGCGACGGCGGACAGCACGGCCTTGCCGCCGGAAGATTCGCTGACGCGAGCGGTGCCGGCGGATACGGTTGCCCGTCGCCTTTCCCCGAAAGAACTGCGGGAAAGCCGTCCGGTGGAACGTTCCATTCATGTGGTGAAGGAGAAGCCCTACCGTGTAAACCGCAGGGCGGGGACAAGGAGAACGGGGCGGCGAAGCCGTTGAGCGGCAAGGAGGCAAGGGGACTTGAGACGCCTGGCTTTCCATAAAGTGTACCAGCCTTCGGGATGTCTTGCGCCCATGCCGGTGATTGCTGTCGACGAGAAAGGATTTTACCTGTCTTGTCACGTCTTGACGGGAGAGGAGCCCGCCGTGATATGGAAAGGAGGTGTCGGTCTGCTGTTGCCTCCCGATACCGTCCCGCAACCGGGGGACAGTATCGCCTCCTTGTTGCGGAAGGCACGTGCGAGTGCGTGTCCCGACACCCTGCGCCTTTGGCACGCCGAAGGATTGCCGGTCGATGCGGATGTGCTTACTCCCGTCCGCCGGTGGTGTCCCGTCTTCTGAATTCGGCGCATACGATGGCGGTCGCTACGGCCACGTTCAGGCTTTCCGACGTGCTTCGTCCGGGAGGGTAAGGGGGAATGTATAATTTCCGGTTGACGAGCGGTGCGATGTCCCAGCTGATGCCATTTCCTTCGTTTCCCATGACAATCAGCCCGTTGTGGCTCAAGTTCATGCCGTATATGCCGTCCCCGTCCAGAAACGTCCCGTAGACCGGCGTGTCGGCGTCGGCCGTTCGCAACAAGTCCGCCAGCGGAAGGTAATGTACGCAGACCCGTGCCATGGCACCCATGGTGGCTTGCACGGTCTTGGGGTTATATAGGTCGGCGGTGCCGGGAGAGCAGAATATGTGTCCGATGCCGAACCAGTCGGCTATGCGGACAATCGTCCCCAAGTTGCCGGGGTCTTGCACGCCGTCGAGGGCGAGGCAGAGCTGTTCTTTCAGGACACGTCCTGGAAACTTCCCGGGCGGACGTTGGCGGAACACGGCGAGCACGTCCTGCGGGTTCTTTTGCAGGCTGGCTCTTTGAAGTTCCGCGTCCGATACCTCTATGATTTCGCAGTCCTTGCGGACGAGCGCTCTCACGGCGTCTTGCCGTGTGTCCAGCCATTCCTTCCGGGCCGCGAGGAAGACGCAGTCGAAAGTCGGCAACAAGTCGTCTACCAGCTTGTGTCCTTCGGCCACGAAGAGTTGCCGCTCCGTGCGGAACTTTTTCCGTTCGAGGGAGCGGATGAGGCTGATTTTGTTTTTCCCGATCATCCCGATTCCTATTATGTCGCAAATCTAAAAAGTTATTTCCGTACCGGCAAAACAAATGGACACCAAAAGACTTTGTTTCCCGTTTGTCCCCGCGCCGCCTCGCGCTATCCT
>CAYXQT010000117.1:0-3789 GCA_964466445.1 uncultured Paraprevotella sp.
ACGCACGGTTCCACGCTTCGCTGTCTTTTTGATGCCCCGCCTGCCCGCAGGGGAATGCCGCTGCTCCTTTCGGAATCCTTAGACCGTCAAATCCAGCGGCAGGTCGCTGATGTCTTTCAATCGCCTGCCCCCTACAAGGATATCCAACAGTTCCATGGAATCTTCCGCCCCGGTTTCCTTGACGGCCTGTATAAGTTCGTAAAGCGCGAAATGATACACGCAGTCGATGTCTCCGGTACCCAATGCCAGCGAAGCCAGACGGGAAGGCATGGGTTCCCCCGTCACCACGACGATGTGGGGCAAGCGTCCCTTGCGGTTTCTTATTAATCCGAGAGCCTCCGTCCGACTGTTTTGCGCGCGGTCGCTTCTCATGGTCCACTTTGCCGATATGGAAGCATGCAGGATGGGGAGACCGCCGAAATCTTTCCGGATGTCGGAGAGGCAACCGGAGGTCGGGTCTGCTATGAATGCACCCTTGTTAATGGTCTCGTCCGTTTCCGGCTCCCGGTAAATGACAATATCCGGCGCAATCATGTAGTCGTTCCCCATGCTCGCGGCCAGTCGCGCGTCTCTTTTCGTGAGGCGGTTCAGGTATTCCAGATGCTCGTATTGGCAGAAACTGCTCGTTTTGACGGCATTCCTGTTCCCCGATTTGGCGATGTGCCATTTGCCGGGACGTAAGTTCTGCAGTTTGGGAAATGTTTGCAGAAGGAAATCCATGTTGATTTGCTCGAACTTGGCACCCGACGTCTGTCCTACGGCCTTTTCGTGAGACTCCGCCGTCAGGATGCGCGTTATGCCCCGTGCGATGTCCGCGGAAAGCCGGGACGACTTGTCGGCATTGCTTGGTATGCCTTGTTTGTCGATGGTCAGCACGCCGTCAGACAGCAAGTTCTGATGGTATGCTTTCCGGGCTTGTGAGATAAGAGAGTCCATGATCCAAGACTTTTTTGATTTGCAGTCCGACACGCATGGCCACGGGAGGCGGGAAGGCGTTCCCTATCATCCGGCACGCCGTGGTCTTGCGGGCATCGAACTTCCAACCGTCGGGGAAACCTTGGAGGCGTGCCAGCATCCTTGGGGTAAGCCTCGGCATTCCCGTGAACCCGGCGGACGGTGCTTCGTCGGCAATCCCTTTGCCGTCCACGCCCATCTCCGCCCACGCCCTTTTTGCCCGTGTGGGGCCCAAATCGGGACCGCCGTGCTTTTTACTGCCGCCCACGAGAGTGGGAGCGATTTTGTCGGCCTTCGCACGCCATTCCCCCGCGGCCGCCCAGCCGTTTTCCGCCATCAAGTCGTACAGGGCTTCCCCCACGGTAAGGGGCGGCGCTTCGGTTCGGGACGGGAACTCGAAAGTGTCTTCCATGTCACGGCGCACGCCGATGATGACCACTCTCGGCCGCAGTTGCGGCACTCCGAAGTCCGACGAGTTCAGCAACCGGACGTGCCGGGTGTAACCCAAGTTCCCCATGCTTTCGAATATCCACGCGCGGTAAGCGTCGAACTTGGAATCCAGAAGCCCCCTCACGTTTTCTATCATGGCGACGCGCGGGCGTATCTCTCCGATGAGCCGGAGCATCTGCGGGAAGAGGTCGCGCTCGTCCTCTTCGCCCAACTGTCTGCCCGCCACGCTGAACGGGGGACACGGGACACCGCCCGCCAGCAAGTCGACGTTGTCCCGGTAAGGCTTGCCGTCGAACTTGCGCACGTCCTTGCATATCACGTTCCATTCCGGGCGGTTGCCTTTCAGGCAGGCGCAATAGTCCGGTTCGCATTCGACTAACGCGAGAGGGTCGAACCCCGCCGCTTCCAAGCCCAACGCCTGGCCGCCCGCCCCCGCGCATATTTCGATGGAAGTGTACATGTGTGTCGTCTTTTCAGGTACAAAGATAGGCTATTTGCGCCGTGCGCGTACCTTTTCTCCCGCGTTTTTATGGCTATTCCCGAAAAACTCCGTACTTTTATCCTCCCAAAGAACGGGGAGGCTATGGCAAAGGACAAGACCGTCTATGTGTGCGGGAACTGCGGGCAGGAATCGCAGAAGTGGATAGGGCGTTGCCCCGCGTGCGGAGAGTGGAACACCTTCAAGGAGTTCACCATCCGCAAGGAGAGCGCGGCTACCGCACCGGGGAGTTTCCGCGGAGCGGCCCCGGCCGGCCCGTTGCGGCAACGTGCGGTGCCGGTCGGGCAAATCGAGACGGTGGAAGAGCCGCGGTTAGACATGCACGACGAGGAGCTGAACCGCGTGCTGGGCGGCGGGCTGGTGCCCGGCTCGCTGGTGCTTCTGGGCGGAGAGCCCGGCATCGGGAAGTCCACGCTGATTTTGCAGACCGTGCTGAAGATGACGGACAAGCGCGTGCTTTACGTGAGCGGCGAGGAGAGCGCACGGCAACTGAAGTTGCGTGCCGACCGTTTGGTGCCGGGGGGCGGGAAGGCGGAGGAACGGGAAAAGTTCCTGTCCCGCTCCTCTTGCATGGTCGTGTGCGAGACCTCGCTCGACCGTATTTTCCTGCACATCCGCGACGAACAGCCGCAGTTGGTGGTCATAGATTCCATACAGACCGTCATGACGGAGGCAGTGGACAGTTCGCCCGGCAGCGTCTCGCAGGTGCGCGAGTGCGCCGCGCTGTTGCTGAAGTTCGCCAAGGAAAGCGACATCCCCGTGATATTGATAGGCCACATCAACAAGGAGGGGACGCTGGCGGGCCCCAAGGTGCTGGAACACATCGTGGACGCCGTGCTGCAGTTCGAGGGCGACCGGCATTACATGTACCGCATCCTGCGGGGCATCAAGAACCGTTTCGGCAGCACGGCCGAGATGGGGGTCTACGAGATGCGGCAGGACGGACTGCGGCAGGTGAGCAACCCCTCGGAACTGCTGCTCACGGAAAACCACGAGGGACTGAGCGGCGTGGCGATCTCCTCCGCCATAGAGGGCGTGCGCCCCTTCCTCATCGAGACGCAGGCACTGGTCAGCACGGCGGTCTACGGCACGCCGCAACGCTCGGCCACGGGCTTCGACCTGCGCCGCCTGAACATGCTTCTGGCCGTGCTGGAGAAGAGGGTGGGGTTCAAGCTGGCGCAGAAGGACGTGTTCCTCAACATCGCCGGAGGGCTGAAAGTGGCCGACCCTGCCATCGACCTGTCCGTCATCGCCGCCGTGCTGAGCAGCAACGTGGACACGGGCATCGAAAGCGGCGTCTGCATGGCCGGGGAAGTCGGACTGAGCGGCGAGATACGCCCCGTGACCCGCATCGGGCAGCGCGTGGCGGAGGCGGCCAAGCTCGGCTTCCGCCGGATGATTGTCCCGCGCCGCAACTTGCAGGGATTCGACACGACAAAACAGGAAATAGAACTTGTCCCGGTGCGGAAAGTGGAGGAGGCGCTCCGTGCGCTTTTCGGCTGAACGGGCAGAAAAACGAAAAAGACAAAGACATGACGGAAGAATACCAGTTCAGGGTCTCGCCGGAAACGGCGGCCGACAACCAGTCCCTGCGCCGCCACATCGCGCGCGAGAAAGGAATAGACGAACGGACGCTGACGGCGGTGCGGGTGCTGAAACGCAGTATCGACGCACGCCGGCGCACGGTGTTCGTCGAGTTGAAAGTGAGAGTGTACGTCAACGAACTGCCGGAGGACGACGGATTTGCCCGCACGGCGTACCGGAACGTGGAAGGCCGCCCGCAGGCGCTCCGTGCGCTTTTCGGCTGAACGGGCAGAAAAACGAAAAAGATAAAGACATGACGGAAGAATACCAGTTCAGGGTCTCGCCGGAAACGGCGGCCGACA
>CAYXQT010000117.1:3889-6902 GCA_964466445.1 uncultured Paraprevotella sp.
GGACGACGGATTTGCCCGCACGGCGTACCGGAACGTGGAAGGCCGCCCGCAGGCGGTGGTGGTCGGCGCCGGCCCCGGCGGCTTGTTCGCCGCCCTGCGCCTGATAGAGCTGGGCTTCCGCCCCGTCGTCGTGGAACGGGGCAAGAACGTCCGCGACCGCAAGAAAGACCTGGCAAGGATACCGCAGGAGCGGGAAGTGGACGGCGAGAGCAACTACTGTTTCGGGGAAGGCGGAGCCGGCGCCTACTCCGACGGCAAGCTGTACACCCGGAGCAGGAAGCGCGGGAACGTGGAGAAGATTCTGAACGTGCTCTGCCAGCACGGCGCCGACGTGTCCATCCTGCAAGACGCCCGCCCCCACGTCGGGACGGACAGGCTTCCGGGGATTGTCGAGAACATCCGCAAGACGATTTTGGACTGCGGGGGAGAAGTGCATTTCGAGACCCGCATGGAGGCCTTGATTATCGAGAAAGACACGGTGGCGGGGATAGAGACGAATACCGGAAAGACTTTCCTCGGCCCCGTCATCCTGGCCACGGGGCATTCGGCGCGCGACGTCTACCGGTGGCTGCATGCCCAAGGCGTGGAAATGGAGAACAAGGGCTTGGCGGTCGGCGTGCGTTTGGAGCATCCCTCGCAGCTCATCGACCGGATACAGTACCACGACACGGGCGGGCGGGGGAAGTACCTCCCGGCCGCGGAGTACAGCTTCGTCCGGCAGGTGGAAGGACGCGGGGTGTACAGTTTCTGCATGTGCCCCGGAGGGTTCGTCGTGCCGGCGGCAAGCGGACCCCGCCAGACGGTGGTCAACGGGATGTCGCCCGCCGGCCGCGGGTCGAGGTGGAGCAACGCCGGGATGGTGGTGGAACTGCGCCCGGAAGACTTGGCGGAGAAATCGATGGTCGACTTCATGACCGTCTCGGGCACGTTGCCGGACGCGCGGCATCCCCTGTCCATGATGCTTTTCCAGGAAATCCTGGAAGAACAGAACTGGCGGATGGGCAATTGCCGGCAGACGGCGCCCGCGCAACGGATGGCCGACTTCGTGAACGGGCGTCTGAGCCGCGACCTCCCCGAAAGCTCGTATGTCCCCGGGCTGGTAGTCTCGCCCCTGCATTTCTGGTTGCCGTCGTTCATCACCAAGCGGCTGGCGGAAGCCTTCCGCCGTTTCGGCAAGGCCTCCCGCGGGTTCCTGACCAACGAGGCGGTGGCAATCGGGGTGGAAAGCCGCACGTCCGCGCCCGTCCGCATCCCGCGCGACGGGGAAACGCTGCAGCACGTGAGACTGAAAGGATTGTTCCCCTGCGGCGAAGGCTCGGGCTATGCCGGAGGCATCGTGTCGTCCGCGATGGACGGCGAGCGTTGCGCGGAAGCCGCGGCCGCCTGCCTCGCAGGTTAGAAGTCCACGCCCACGGTCATGTTGAAGTTGCCCGTGCGGATATGCCCGTCGAAGTCGTCGAAGCCGTAGTCGTGGTTGTCACGTCCGGCGATGTTGAACAAGCCTATGTCGTAGCCCATTTCGAGGTAGAAGTTCTGGAAAGCCATGCCGCATCCCAACCGCAAGCCCGCGTCGAAACGCTTGTAACGGTCGTCCCCGAAAGGGCTCTCCTTGTGGCGGGTCTCGTACAACTTGACCGTCCCGCCCACGCCCACGGCCATGAAACAGCCGAAAAACGGCTGCACGGTAAGGTCGTCCACGCTGGTGTCGAACTTGTATTTCAAGACGCAAGGGACTTCCACATATCTCAGATATATTTTCTTGAGTTCTTCATCCTCCGTGGCTTTTATCTTCGTGCCCTTTTCCGTGTAAACCAGTCCGCTCTCCCAGAAGAACGGCAACCCCTCTCCGAGTTTCTTCCCGTACACCACGCCGACGTGGAAGCGAGACAACGGTTCGGTCTGCGCCCTTCCTCCCGTCCCCCTGTACCGTATCGTGGGGACGCTCAAGCCGAAGCGCAGCCCCAGATAAGTGCTTCTCCGGTAGTCGCGCCAACGGTTCGCATACAGGGGTTCCCCGTCGTAAAAGCCGTCCCCAGCCGCTGCGGGAATGCCGGCCAGCGACAACAAGACACACAGAAGAAAAGTTTTCCTCGCCATGGGAATAGATGTTCAATGCCGATGTTTCCTCCTGCAAAATTACGAATAAATATTGTTTCATAGGCGTTTTTAGACAAATAATTGCTATTTTTGCGGACATTATGCCAACGGTCGGAGCAATGTTGTGACAGTGCTGTCTCGGGGCGGCGGGGCGCGGATGTTGCGGCCGTGCGCTCGAAGAGGCCCGATTGCGGAAACACAGACATGAAAGTATTGAAATTTGGTGGGACATCCGTGGGTTCGGCGGAAAGCATCCTGAACGTCAAGAAAATAGTGGAGGCCGAGAGGGAGCCCGTAATCGTCGTGGTGTCCGCGTTCGGCGGAATTACCGACAAGTTGATCAAGACATCCCGGCTGGCTTTGGCCGGGGACACGTCTTACCGGTCGGAGTTCGAGGAGATTGCCGTGCGCCACCGCCGCATGACGGAGGCCGTGATTCCTCCCGGCGCGAAGAAAGAGCGCCTGTCGGCAGCCGTCGAAGCCCTGCTGGGCGAGCTGAAAAGCATATTCCAGGGAGTTTACCTCATCCGCGACCTCTCGCCCAAGACATCGGCCGCCATCGTCAGCTACGGGGAGCGGTTGTCGTCGGCCATCGTCGCCGTGCTGATAGAAGGGGCTGAATGGTTCGATTCGCGCAGGTTCATCAAGACGGAAGTCAAGTCGGGACGCAGGCTGCTGGCCTCCGACCTGACGCGCGAGTTGGTGAGGCGGACTTTCGCCGACTTGCCGGCGGTCTCGCTGGTTCCCGGATTCATCTCCACCGACGCGGATTCCGGCGAAGTGACGAACCTGGGGCGCGGAGGGTCGGATTACACGGCGGCCGTCATCGCCGCCGCGCTGGACGCTTCCATACTCGAGATATGGACGGACGTGGACGGTTTCATGACCGCCGACCCCAAGGTGATTTCCGCCGCCT
>CAYXQT010000118.1:0-6876 GCA_964466445.1 uncultured Paraprevotella sp.
GGACGGCACTCTGCGGCAGACCGGAGGCATGGACATCTTTCAGGCAATGTATGACAATAATATGGAAGCCTTCGATGCCTTGCTGCGTTCCGGAACCGGGTTGCAAACCCTCTGCGAACACAAAGAGACGTACGGCTTTCATGGCAAATCCCCGCCGGCTTGCGCTTTCGCATGGTTCACCGGGCTCCCCGGAGCCGCCGAGAAACTCCCGGATGCCGGGGCAGGCTCCAACTGGCGTTTCCCTGACGGGAACACCGCTTTCGCCGTCGGCAGGGCGCATGGCAAGGCGGTGCCGACGATTACGAGACGGCGGACGAGGTCGTCTCCACGTTCCTCGGAAACGAAGAGTCGCCGTGGAAGCGGTTCGAGTGGCAGCCCGAACACGCGACGACGAGACACGACATACCAATAACTTCTAAAAAGCAATACGATTATGGGATTTTTCAAGAATGCCGCCACGGAGTGGGAAAAGACAATGACCGAGAACGACCTCGACAAGATGGAAGCGCAGGGGCTTGACGTGAGCGCGTACCGTGCGAAACTCGCCGCCCGCAGGGCGAAGGAAGCGGAACAAGCCAAAAGGGACAAGGAGATGTGGCAGAACCCGACCGACCTCGACAAGCTCGCGCCGTACATCGCCACGCCCCGCAGCACGGAAACCCCGTTCTTCAGGAAAGTGGCGGGGAAGGCGCCCTGGCTCGGAAAGAGCAAGTGGCTCAAGAAGCATACGGAAGGGCAAATCGTGTATGTCGGCGTAGTCAGCGCCCCGGCCGAGTCATGGAAAGGCGGGAAGCACGAGCGCGGCACGTTCCATTTCACCGGCGTGTACGCTCTGGACGAGAAGCACATCCGCAACGTCGAGTGGTTGCAAAAGGTGACGGCCGCCCTCCGCGCCATGCACGAAGGCAAACGGCCCGTCGTCCCCGGCTGTGAGGAAATCATGGACATGATACCCGACGAAAGCAACTGGGGCGAACTCAAATTGCCCGGCAGCCTGGCGGAGGGAGCCGATGCCTGCGTGCGCAAACTTGTCGCGGAGGACAAGGAACTGCCGAAAGGCTACCTGCCCACCAACGGCATCGTTCCCCACCTCTGGTGGGACGGGACCATAAAGTGCATTCATGCCGACTTGTATGTCTGACAGCCCCGTCGGAATATGATGACAACCGTCTTGTGCATGACAGTGGTACTGCTCGCGATACTGTCATGGGCAGTATTCACTTCAAACGACCTCATTGCCAAGCGAAACCGGGTGAGGCAGTGCGAGAGCGGCATCTGCGTGGCCTTGAAACGGCGGAACGACCTGCTCCCGAACCTCGTCGCCTCGGTCAAGGCGTACATGGGGCATGAGAACGAGATACTCACGCGCATTGCCGAATTGCGCTCCAAGGTGTCCGCCGCCCCCGAAAGCGGGCAAATCAAGGGCGGCACGGAGATTTCGTCGCTGCCGGCACGGTTGCAAGTGGCCGTCGAGAACTATCCGGAGCTGAAGGCGAACGGGCAGTCCATGCACCTCCAAGGACAAATCGGGGAGATGGAGAACGAGCTTCAGGCGATACGACGCACTTATAACGCGGCGGTGACGGACTGCAACAACTCCGTCGAGATGTTCCCGTCCTCCGTCATCGCCTCGTGGCGCAGGCACGAACGGCGGGAACTGGTTGAGTTCCCGGAAGGCGGGATGAAGGAAGTCAAGGTCGGAGAGCTGTTCGGACAGGATTATGGAACAGGATACCACGATTGATTTCAAGTCCCTGTCCCGGCAGATGCGGAAGTCCCTGGCACGCGTCGCCCTGCTGCGCGGGTCAGTCCGTTGCCTGGTTTGCATTGTCTACCCCCTCGCCTTGGCCTGGTTCGCATTCTGCATCTTCGGCGGCTTCCTCGTCGACCGCTCCGATTACGGGACTTCGGCGGTCACGGGGAAATACGTGCTGGCGGGGTTCGCGGTGTTTTTCGTGGCGCATTACGCGTTCATGTTCAGTTTCAAGGCCCTGGACAGGAGGGAAAACAAAACGATGCACGACATCATCGCCCGTCTGTTCCCGACGGCGAGGTACGTCCCGTCCGGATCCGCCGACCCGCGCCTCCTGGCGCAAAGCCGCCTCTTCGGAACGCCCGCGTCGTCCGGCAACCCCGTCAATTCGACGGGCTACGGCTGCCTGGACATCCCCGTCGGCGACCGCCGGATGAGGCTTGCCGACGTGGGGGTCACGTCTGCCAACAAAAAGGACTTCCCGTCCATGAACTTCCTTGAAGTGTCGTACCAATATCTTGTACGTCCCATTCTCGGGACGCGGGTGGAAAGCACCATGCACAGCTTCCGCGGGATGTTCGGGTGCTGCCGGCTCCGGCGTTCGTTCCGGGGACATGTCATGCTGTCGCCCGACCGTTTGGAAAACAAGGTCGGGTATCTGGCGCAGACCGTCCAGGGCTTCAGGCGGAAATACGGCGCGAAGTCCGTGCATCTCGAAGACCCGGAATTTGAGAAGCTGTTTGCCGTCTACGCCGACGACGAAGTGGAAGCCCGCATGGTCCTCACCCCCGCGATGATGAGAAAGCTTGCGGAACTCCGCAAGTCCTTTAGCCGGGACTTGATGCTCTCCTTCAACGGGGACATGTTCTACCATGCTTCGGACACTCCCGGCGGTTTCTTGCGTCCCGGAAGAAAGTCGCTGAACAACGAGCGTTTGTTGGAACAGCTGTATCGCGAGATGGACTTTTGCCGGAGCGCCGGGCAGGAATTGAAGTGACGTAAATAAAACGACATGGATAAGATTAAGGAATTGGCCTCTGTCCTCGACGGGGGAACCATGCCCGGCGGGTATGATGAAAAGGCGGTAAAGAAGCTTGTCAAGGCATGGGGAAGGCTGGAAAACCCGCGCGTCGTCAGGCTCTACCCCGTCAGGAGGGTGGCGCACGGGGATTCCCGCTACTGCGTTTACGCGTGCCCGTTCAAAGGCGCCGAAATCGACGGACAGACATTGCAGTCCGTCGCGTCGCTGGTCGACGAGGTGGAAGTCGGAGACATCCGGTACGACTCGATGATGTCTTCGGGGACGTACTTCGCCCTGACCGAGGACGGCACCCACGTCCCCGGATTTGAATACCGCAATCCCATCGTGGAAATAAGCGACCGCTTCGGCGACATCGTCCTCTTCTCGGACATGGTGACTTCCCCGAAGAACGTGTCGCGGCTGGATTGCCATCATGCAATCGTCGGACTGGACGGGCAACCCGGCAGGTACGATATCGTGCCCGTCCCCAATTCCGCAATCGGGGAAGCCGCGAACAGACAGTCGTCCAAGACTGATCTTCCCGAGGAAGAGGCGGAATCCCCCGCCGAGGCGAAGGTGAAGTCGGCGTTGACGGTCGTCTCGGCAATCATAACGGCCGGACTGCTGGCATGGTATTTCCTTTTTTGATGAAACTTAATATTAACTTGACAGAATTACGCGATGAAAACTTTCAATTACAGTTCAAAGTCCGTCCTGAAGGACAATCTGACTGCCATCGGCTTCTCGTTGCTCTTGGTCGTAGTCCCGATAGTACATCCTTTCGGGACCAGAATCGGCAGGCTCCGCATCCTCGGCCCGCTTCCCACCGCGATTATTTTCGTCGCCATCGGCCTGCTCATGCTCTTCAAGGTGCTGAAGAAGGTTCGCCGGGCGCGTGCGCTGGCGGCGAAAGGTTGCGTCATCACGGTGGACGGCGACAGGGTGACCTACCCGGTTATCAAGAAAGGGGCCATGGAACAGGGGACGTTCAGGGTTTCGGACATATCCGATGTCAACTACAACGAGGAAGACGGGATTCTGACCGTCACGCTCGCGAACGGCACGAAGGCGAAGTTCGACCTCGATTTCTTCGGGAGCCTGTCCAAGCTCAAGGAGTTTGTCGCGCTCATACGGGAATAATCCGGAGGCGTCGCGGGGATTCCGCGGCGTCCTTCCGGCACATCCGGCGAAGTTTTGTACTTTTGTGGGACGGAAGCGGAAGGCCATCCGACTGTTGCGGATTGGCCGGCAGAGGCGCGGAGGACATGAGGAAGAAAAAGAATACGGCTGAAAGACGGGGCGCGCGGCGCGGAAAAGGAGAACGGCGGGGAAAGTGGGTCGGACGCTTGGCGGGCTGGGCGGTGGCGCTCTCGTGGGTCGCCATGCACATAGTCGTGTTCGAGCTTGGAGGCCGTACCATCGCCGACCTCCCTTTCAATCCGTGGTGGGTGTGCGTGCTGGCAACGCTGCTTGCCGTAATCGCGGGCGCGGTGTCCGCGAAGAAACCGGACAAGGGTGTTTTCATTCTGTCCGCCCTCATGGGGTTCTTCGGCGGGATGTTCCTTCTCCTTCTCTGGGGCACGGTATTCTTGGGCTTGAACTATCTTTTCCCGCGTTCCGCCCCCTACCGGCGCGAGGCGGTGGTATATGATAAGGAGGAAGTCTGTCGCGGGCGCGGCCCCACACGGCATTACGTCAAGCTGCGCTTCACGGACGGCAGACGCTATTCCTGGAACGCGAATCATGGGGAGTTCGGCCGCTTCCGGAAAGGCGACACCTGCACGGTCACCTTGTATGAGGGGCTTTGGGGCTCCGAGGTCATCCAGGACGTGGAGGTCGCGACGGAGCGTCCGTTCCCCGTCGCCTTGTTGCGCCTTGCCGTGGACGGCCCGGGCTTGCCGGACGAACGGGCGCTCCATGCGCTCGGCCGTGACGCGCGTACCGTCCGCTACGGACTGCCGCTGTCCGTCCGGCAAGTGACGGGAAGGGACATGGGAGGCGAGTTCAGGGTAAGGTTGTTGGACCATGCCGCCCCTGAGGAAATCGACAGCGGCCAGCGGGTCTTCGTGGAGTGCACATGGAACCTCGGCCTCGACGACCGGCACGCGGGACAACGCCTGACCTGCTGGTATGAATGGCGGGACGGCAGCTTGCACCCGGTGGATTCGTTGCTGTGGGACGCGGACGAGGAGTTTTGAATTTGAAACATGGACAGACAGGAAACGGGGATGGACTTCTTTGATAAAATCAGCAGCCGGATGCAGCCGCATCCGGAAACCGGCTACCTGATAGTCGCGGGACTGCTTGCGTTATGGCTTTTCGGCGTGATTATGGGATGGAAATGGACTTACGGAGCCAGCTCGTGGAAGCAAAACGCCTTGCGGGAAATGCTCGGGGCGGGAATGTATCGCTTCTGCATAGGTGCGATTCTCGCCGTTGCGATTGCCATCACGCTGTACCTGTACTCTGTCGCAGGGAAGTAAGCTTTTCGGGAATGCGCCGCCGCGCAGGCGACACGTCCCGCCCTGCCGCAGAGCAAAATGACGGAAGCCCGTAAGCTCTGCCCTTGCCGCTTGATTCTGCCATACATTATAAAACATGAGAAATATTTGCATGTTATTTATGATAAACACTATATTTGCGGTTAATTGTAGCAACATAAAATGGAGAATAATGGGAAAGCCGATATGTATGCAACGGAAGCCAATTGACGGAATATATGAACAGTCGTCGCGTCGTACTCACGCACACGGAAGAGCGGTAAGGTCATGTCTTTCTGGAATCTATTAGGGGCATTGGCATTGTGGGAATGGCTGGACGGGTCGGACAAGAAAGGGGCTTCGCGGCTTCCGTGCGGTTGTCCGCGCGACAGTGGCCGGGAAGATGCGCATTTCGACAAGATACATTCGTTGGAAAGCCGCATCGAGGAATTGGAGCGGCGACAGGACAAGTGCGATATATGCTCTGACAGATACGATGAACTGCAAGACGAAATCGACGACCTGCAAGATGAAATCGATGAACTGCAAGACGAACTTGACGATGCGGAAGACGAATACCATGCGTAGTCCGATGACGGAAAACCGCGTTTCTTCGGATTCGACTGCGGACAGGACGCTTTCCCTGCCGGAACACTGAATTGCAGAAAAGTCACAAAAATCTTGTACCTTTGCAACCAAATAAAAACACCGTAACAAAAGAAAGAGAAAGTTGTAGAAAAGAGACATAGACAAAACATTAGGTAAGGCGTTAGTTTTGTTTCGGGGATTCTGAAACTTCCACATCAAAGAAACCACCTAAGGAATAAAAGTAAACGCTCACGTCGCATGCGTGGGCTTTATTCTGTTCAATGGTGGTTAGGTTGGGAAGGCCTCAGAATCCAAAAGACAAATACAGTCCACGTTTTTCATGCCGTGCAGTACTGTCGGGATAGACTATCGCATAAGGAGACCCGACAATGAATGCAGACCCTTTCAAAATACTACCCCCACAAGAACGCTGGCGGCCACAGAATGCCGGTGCGCAGACCGCCCCTCTCGTCCGGAAGATACGCGCGGCGGTGGCCAGATGGCGCGATGCCGACTATCCGCGTGCAAGCGGGACATCTTCGGCCCTGCTCCGCTTTTGGTTCGACACGCCGCATCCGGGCAACTTCCGGTTCTTTTTCTCGCAACGGAAGGCAATCGAAAGCATCATCTACCTCTACGAGGTCGCGGAAGCCCGCGACAAATACCGGCTGATAGAGCGGTTCGACTCGGGCGAAGAACTCACCCCCGATGCCTTTACCGAAAACTGGACGCGCTATGTCGTGAAAATGGCGACGGGCGCGGGGAAGACAAAGGTGGCCGCGCTGGTCATCGTCTGGTCGTACTTCCACAAGCTGCACGAGTCCGGTAGCCCCCTGTCAAGGAATTTCCTTTTCATCGCCCCGAACATCATTGCCTACAACCGTCTGCGCAAAGACTTCGAGGGCTTGCGAATGTTCCATGACGAGCCGTTCCTGCCCGGCAATGACGATGACAGGTATTGCAACCGCTACTGGCAGGACGACTTCTGCCCGGCGTTGCATTTGCAGGACAATATCCGCGCCATATCCGCCACG
>CAYXQT010000119.1:0-6791 GCA_964466445.1 uncultured Paraprevotella sp.
TCTCTAATAAGACACATGCAAAGGAATGGGTCACCGCTTTTTCCCGAACCTGCCGATTCTTCTTTTCAATTCGGAAAACAAAGTTATCTCCTTGCGGATTGCCGAGACCGAGAGCCACGCGCTGACCCCCAGCAGGCAACCGCCCACCGCGACCTTGAACCACAGCCCGGGTTGCAAGCCCGGGAACAAGGCCGCCGCCACGCAAAGGAACTGCGCCGCCATGAACGGGCGGGCCGACTTGTCGGGCTTGAAGCCGTATCGCCGTCCGTACACGGCATAAATCATCAGCCAATCGAACACTCCGGCCAATGCCAAAGCTATTCCCGTACCCAAGATGCCGGCGTACACGAAACCGGCCATCACACCTGCGGCCATGAAGACATCGTAAGCCACCTCCATGCAAAGGTATATGGCAGTGTCGCCCCGCGCCAGCGACATGTAAGCCGCAGGAAGCGTCATCGACTTGAAAAACATGTGCACGGATGCGCATACTGCCATGCCCGTCATGGGCAGGAAAGACGAGGAGTAGAGTAGACGGATGACCAAGGGCATGGAAATCATGAACAAGACCAAAAAGGGCGACATGAGCAACACGCAGGCTTTCACCTGACGGTTGACGGTAAGGTTCATTCGTTCCGCGTCGGCACTTACCGCCGACAAGCGCGGGAAATAGTCGGTGTCGACGGCCGTGAACACCACCCCGGCGTATGTTATCACCACGTTGTACCCCATCCCGTACAGCCCCACATCGGACAGCGAGCCCGCGTTGGCGATGAAAAGCGAGACCCCCATCCCCACCGACATGTTCACCACGCCGGCTAATATATAAGGTACGCCCGCGCGCACGAGGCTCCATCCCGCCCGGAAATGCGAGCGGCTCAGCAAGTCCACGCGCCAAGGAAAAACCTTCAGCGAAAGGATTAGGTGAGCGGCCATTACTCCCGCCGCCCCGGCGACCAACGCGGGAACCACCCCCGACATTCCCCAAAAGTAATAGAAAGGAACGGTCAGCAGCAAGGTAGCCGCAGCCGCCAAGACGGAAATCAAAGCTACGCGCTTCAACCGCCTTACGGCTTTCAGAATGGCGACCTCTCCCGCCGTGACGGACATGAACCCCACCACGGGAGAGAGCAGGCAGAGGGAGAGGGCGCGGGACACGTCGCCGAAAGCCCAGTAGCTCACGAGGGGCGAGAAGAGCACGCACAGCAACACGCCAGCCGTGCCCGTCCATATGCTCCACGTGCGCACCACCTCCACGCGGCGGAGGACTTCCTCGCGGTCGCCTTGTCCGTAGAGCGCGGATATTTCCTTGATGGAACTGAACGAGATGCCTAAGTTCGACGTGTTGTGGAAGAAGCCGGTGACGTTCTGGCACAAGGCCGAAAGTCCCACGCCCGCGGTGTCGAGCAGGACGGCCGCCAGTTTGTTGCGCACCACGCCGACCATCATCGTGAGTGCCTGCGTGACACCCAAGAAGCCCGTGTACTTCACGATATGGTCATACGTCGCGTCTTCCCGCACTTCCGTCTCTTCCGAAGCCGTCCGGCAGTCCTTTATTTCCCGCGTCCCGTCCATAATAATAAGATGACAAAGATACGCCATTTCCGTTTATTTTCCCTACCTTTGCCCAAAAATGTCATGAGAGTCCTCTTGCTTGGCGAATACAGCAACGTGCATTGGACATTGGCCAAGGGGTTGCGTGCTTTGGGGCATTCCGTCACGGTGGCATCGGACGGCGACGGTTGGAAAGACTACCCGCGCGACATCGACCTCAGCCGCAAGTCAGCGGGGAGGATGGACACGGCGGGCTTCCTCCTCCGTGGGGCGCGGGCTCTCCCCTCCATGAGGGGGTACGACGTGGTACAGCTCATCAACCCCGTCTTCATGGAACTGCGCCCGGAACGCCTCTTCCCCGTCTACCGCTTCCTGCGCCGCCGCAACGGGAAAGTATTCCTCGGAGCGTTCGGCATGGACTACTACTGGGTGAAGACGGGGCTGGAATGCCGCGTGTTCCGCTATTCGGACTTCAACATCGGGACGGAAGTCAGGAAGAACTCCGACAACGACCGCTTCGTCGCCGAGTGGTTGAACGGCCCCAAAGGCAGATTGAACCGCTTCATCGCCGACGACTGCGACGGCATAGTGAGCGGCCTCTACGAATACGATGCCTGCTACCGTCCGCATTTCCCGGAGAAGACGTGGTTCATCCCCTTTCCCATCGACTTGCCGGAAGTCACGCCGCGCACCCATCGGCCCAGAACGGGGCGGACGCGCTTCTTCATCGGCATACAGCGCGGACGCGACGCATACAAGGGGACGGATGTCATGTACAAGGCACTGGTGCGGCTGGCCGCGCGTTATCCCGACCGCGTGGAGATCGTGAGGGCAGAATCCGTACCGTTCGCGCAATACATCCGGATGATGGATCGCAGTGACGTGTTGCTCGACCAGCTTTACTCCTACACGCCCGCCATGAACGCCTTGTGCGCCATGGCCAAGGGACTGGTCGTCGTGGGCGGCGGCGAGGAGGAGAACTACGAGATACTGAAAGAAAGGGAACTGCGGCCCATCGTCAACGTGCTTCCCGACATCAACGACGTGTACGCCAAGCTGGAAGAACTCTTGCTGCACCCCGAAGACATCGCCCGGCGGTCTGCAGAAGGCATACAGTACGTTCGTCGACACCACGACCACGTCAAGGTGGCGAAACAATACGTGGACTTCTGGGAGGGCAGGACTCAAAAGCGACGAAACCTCAAGGACGAACCATGAAGCTCTCCGTCATAATCCCCGTGTACAAGGTGGAAGCCTATCTCGACTCCTGTCTGGAAAGCATGGAGCGGCAAGGCGTGGACGGCTTGGAGGTTCTCCTCGTGGACGACGACTCGCCGGACGGGAGCGGCACGCTCTGCGACGCGTGGGCACGGAAGGACGGACGGTTCCGCGTCATCCACTGCCTGGAAAACCGCGGCCTGAGCGCGGCACGCAACACGGGGCTGGACGAGGCTCGCGGAGACTGCGTCACGTTCGTCGACTCGGACGACCGCATCGCCCCCGGCACGTTGAGGGACGGCATGGAACTGTTGGCGCGGCATCCGGAAGCCGATGTCCTGGAGTACCCGGTCTGCGTGCACCACGGCACGGAAAAGGCTTACCGCTACACGCCGGGGGCGTGCGAGGTCACGGACTACGCGGGATGGGTGCGCCGCAAAGGTTACGTGCATTGCTATGCCTGGAACAAGATATACAAGCGCGGGCTGTGGGAGGCAATCCGATTCCCGGAAGGCCGCTGGTACGAGGACATCTACACCGTACCGTCCGTGCTTCGGCGGGCGCGGCGCATCCTGCTGTCGGACAAGGGACTGTATTACTATTGCAGCCGCGAAGGCTCCATCTCCAACATGTTCTGCGACAAAGGCATTGACGACCTCCTCCGCGCCAACCTTCTCCTCTACCGCTCGCTGTCGGACGAGGGGGACTTGGACGAGGGGGACTTGGACGAGGTTTACCTGCGCCTATGCGATCACCAGATTATGCGGCTGCAGTCCGGAGGCTCCATGCGCATCCCCGAACGCAAGATACCGTTGCGCCGCGCCCTACTTACCCGCCGTCCGCTGAACTACCGCGTCAAGGCCGTGCTGAAAGCGTTGAGCGGGGGACGTTACTGTGGCATCGTGGCTCGAACCCGTAAAGTACTCGGACGATGAACAGGCCATCGGTCAGTTTCATTATACCTTATTATAAGGTAGGGCTTCCGCTCCTCGCACGTGCCGTGGAGAGCGTCCTGCGGTTAGGAGAAAAGGTCGACGGGGAAGTCTGGGTCATAGACGACGGCACGCCGGGACACGAGGCGGAAGACTATCTCCGCTCATTGGGCGACGGACGTGTCCGTTATCATGCCCAGCCCAACGCGGGGCTTGGGGGCGCGAGGAACACGGGCTTGGAAATGGCCCGGAAAGAATACATACAGTTCGTGGACGCGGACGATTACCTTTTCCCGAAGGTTTTCTCCCGAATCTTGGGTATCCTAAGGGAGGAACGCCCCGACCTCCTGTCGTTCGGGTTCAGGAAAGTCCGCCGTACGGAGTTGTGCGACAGGGACGTGCCATCGTGGCGGACAACGTTCCGGGGAAGCGGAACCGAATTCATGCTCAAGCACAACCTGCACGGCGGCGCGTGGGGATATGTCTTCCGGAAGTCCGTGCTCGGCGGACTGCGGTTCACACCCGGCATCTACCATGAAGACGAAGAGTTCACCCCACTCTTGTTCCTCCGTGCGCGGCAAGTCGTCGTGACCGACCTCCCCGCTTACGCCTACTTCCAGCGACAAGGCTCGATTACGCACCATCCCGACAGGGGAACCGTTGCCAAGCGCTATGCCGACCTGCAAGGTGTCATTCTCCGTCTCGCGGACGAAAGCCGGAAGCTGGAGGGCGAAGCCGCGACAGCATTGGACAGGCGCATAGACATGTTGCGCATGTGCATGACCTACATGCTGTTGGGCGAAAGCCCGGACACGCCTTTCCTGCGCAAGACGCTGGAAGGTATGCGGCAAGCGGGGCTGTATCCTCTTGCCCCGCGTTTCTATTCCTTTCCTTACACCGTTGTTCGTTGGTGCACCCTCAAGCCGTTATGCGCCGTCGTCCTCGGCAAAATGTTCCGTCTCCTTCGATTGCGCCATGGGAAATTTCTTTGAAACATGGAACGAGAAATCTTATATCGGCGGCATTTTGCAATCCATTGAAAACCTGTTAAGGGGACATATGTGCTGAAAGCCGTCTCCATCGTTGAATAGCACATCACTACCATTGACGGCATGGATTACATTGACGAACAATCGTATAAAGACAGAAAAAAATGAATTTGTTACTCCTATCCTGTCAATTACACAGAAAATCTTGGAGCGTAACAATTACAAGCATGGAAATAACTTCCAATCAAAAGTACAACCAATTTCTCAAAGGTGCCGATTTGACTCTCAATAGTTCTTTCCCTTTAACCACACATATTACAAGGCATATAGTTTGTACGGTAGCTCTCGGACAAAGTATATGTGCTACAATTTATACAGATGGCAATTTAACGATGTTCACTTGTCAAGAAATTATTTGTAAACGTTGAAAACCAAAATGCAAGTCTATTCGATAGCCATCAAGATACAAATTATTGTAAAATTGGCATATAGAGGCTTTATTTCCGTGTTTTTCTTCAGTTTTCCAATGAAATTTTATAATTTTGCAATTGGATTGGGGGATTCATGTCCAAGACATATTGCTTTACAATCACCACCGCAAGTAAAAGAGCAAATCATCAATATTGAGACTGTACCCATACGGGCGCAGACATCCCATATTTGATGATGGTTTGTGGTGAACCGTGAAGTGTATGGCGAATGTCTGCGCTTTTTTAGTAACTAAAAACAAAAATATGATAAGTGTATTATTAGGAATCATGTTCGTTGCGTTGTTTGCATCATGTAGCAAATCGCCAGAAGATAAGGCAAATACTTTAATTGAAGAGGATATAAAGAAAGTATTATATCATCCAGAAACGTACGACATAGCTGAAACTCAGGTTGATAGCGCATTCACTCCTTTTGATGATCCTGCATTTTATGAGAAGACAATACAATTGTGTAAGTTAGGAATGTCTATTGATGAATATGACAGAAATATGAAGAATGCAAAATCTTCAATGTCTATTTGGAGTGGGCCATACCAATCTACTTTTGGAAGGAATGAATATCAAGAAGCAAAAGATGAATATGACGAGAACGAACAAAATAAGAAGAGTGCGGAGATAAAAGCCAAAAAACTTGCCAATGAGCTGAAAACCATGTTGGATAAAGAACGGCAGTTCATTGGTTTTAAGGCTTGGCATCGTTATCGTGCCAACAACAATGCAGGGCAAACCGTTTTCGGAGAAATGAAGTATCTGTTTGACAAGGACATAAAAAAGATTGTAGCATCATACGATATGGATGATGACGAATATAAGGCAGTGCAAATTGTTTATAAGCAAATGCTCGGTGAAGATGTTCAGATAGAAGACAACAAATTCGATGATAGTGGATTATTGAAGGAATAAAAGGATGCACAATAAGATGATACACCCATTTTACAACACTTTGGCAGATGTCATATAACTTTGCAACTGTAAATCAAAATAGTTAATTATATGGCAAACCAAAGAACCATAGGAGAACTTATAGAAAAGGAAGTGCGCAAACGACAAATTCCGATTACAGAATTTGCTAAGATGATTTGTTGCCAAAGGAATAATGTTTATGACATTTTCAAGCGCAGTAAAATGGATATTGCGCAGTTGAAGCAAATTTCAAAAGTACTGAACCGTAATTTCTTCAAAGAACTTTCCGAGGATGTGGAACTAATAAACGACAGCGTAAAATCTGAAGAAGAGATAGCGAGACAAAAGGCCGTATCCCAGTTCTTTAATGTTGTACCTGATGTACTGCGCAAATTAGAAAAACCTTCAACTATAGTTTTCAGCAGATTGGATGAACCTGGATACGAAGACTGCCCAACCCCTGATTTTGGATTGCCTGATTATTTTATCACTTTCACTATCGGTGAAACCCTAAAAGAACGTATAGGCAATTGCGCAACACTCCCAATAGCTTCTGTTTTCAATGCTGACGGTTGCATGGTGGAAGTATGCACTAATGTGGTTTATGGTACGGTATGTGTAAATATAAAATTGGATTATAAAACCTCAGATGAATGGTATAGGATTTTAGCTTTTGCATTTGAGACTTATACAAGATTTGGAAG
>CAYXQT010000120.1:0-6778 GCA_964466445.1 uncultured Paraprevotella sp.
GGTACTTGCTTCAAAATATCTGCGAGATACTGTCCCTCAACAGTATCTCGCAAAATGGACTTTTTAAGGGACGACTAAATAAGCTTTCGCGCCAATTAGGGCAAGTCAAGTTGCTCTATCCTTTCGAGATGTAGGGGTAGCGTCTTAGGCTTGTTGTCGGAGAAGCAGTAAGCGGTGAGAGCCGGAATATGTTCATCATGAAATCGTGCACCAAACGGTGGTACGAGTACACGAGGTCGGCCTTGTTTCCAGAGGAGTTCGTTGATGCATTCAGTGATGTATCTCTTGCGTGATATTATCTTGTCCCACATGGGCATGAGCCTGTTCCTCATGTTCGCTTTCAACTCGTGCACGAGGTGTATGCCGCAATTGAAAAGTACCTCAAAGAGTTCCCGTCTAATGTATTCCCTATTCCCTGTCGGCAAAGACCTTACCATGAAGTTCCTTAACGGACACGTTCCACACCCTCGCGTCCCTGTCATCCACGTCGGCTCTTGTAAGACGGAAAATCATGACCTCCCCGCAACCGTTGCACAGCAGGTGGAACTTGAAGCCGTAACACCATCCCGCTGTGCCCCTACCGTCTGCCGCAATGTCCTTGAACACCTGTTGAAACGCTTCATAAGATTGTGGATAGCATCATGTGGAAGAACACACGCGACATAAGTTCGACAAACCTATTTATGAGACGGTATCGGGGAAGCAAGATTCAAAATGACCTCTAATGTAAGACAAGTATAGTGTTTGAAATTCCTGAACGAGCCGAAACAGTAACGATACGGGTATCGTCATAATCCCACTTCATAGGGCTTGCTCCTGAGGTTTTCGTGTCTTGTCCCGTTGTCCGGGACTTCTATCCTGAGGTTTTTCTACAGTTATAAGAATACAAGACATTTGCGAGATTACCATTTTTTTCATGTACTTTCTTATCCCGAACTTGCGTTTTTTATAGTGCAGATACGGAGACAGAGTTTGCACGGGCACTTCAGAGACTGCACAAGGCTTCGAATTGAACCAAGTCAATACTTCCCGAAATCCCTTCCGTTTGCGGATGGGCAGAAACCGACGTATCAGCTTCGTTTCTCCTCCGGCACGTGGTCGATGAGATGAAATTCCGATATTACTGATTCCGTAACTCTTTCAACGCGTGGTTGACGAACTGGTAAAGGAAACGTTTCCATACTATCCGTAGTACGACTGATGTCCGTATTCCTGCATTCCGGACTGGATGGCTTACCCCCAATGCGAGAACCAAACAACTTCGTCCGAACCCGTTGCTGTCTTTTCACGACAATATCGTCTTGCACCGATTGTGGAATGTCCTTGCGGAGAGAGGAGGATTCGAACCTCCGGTGCCTTGCGACACGATAGTTTTCAAGACTATTGTAATAAACCACTCTACCATCTCTCCCTCCCGCTTTCAAGACCGTAGCCTACCGAACAGGAACTTCCCCCAACCTGTCGTAGGCTTTCGTATACGGGATGTCCTTGAATTCCTCGGAATTCGTGCTCATAAAGCCTTGCATGACCTCGGTATACACGCGCTTCAAGTATATGTGAGAGCGGTTCTCACGTATTGCCAATGCTAGGTACACCTTTGCCCATGTAGGGTATATCATTTCTTTATTGGTGTCATCATACGTCTTGTCTTGGAGACAATCTGGAATCTCGGGAAGCCCCTGTTCCATTGCCGTAATTATCCCAGAGACATATTATAAAAGGAGTCGTTCACGCTTCTCCCGCGGGAGTTTCCGGAGATCCCTCGGCGGGGGCTTCGGCAACAGTTTCCGCTTCCACCTTTGCCTTTGCGGCGGCCTCGGCGGCTTTCTTCTCCGCGACTTTCTTGGCTATCCTTTCATTGATTTCCTTCTCGGCTTGCAGACGTGCTTCAGCCTCGGCTTTCTTCTCTTCGGCTTTCTTGGCCTTGAACGCTTCCAGTCCTTTCTGTTTGTCGCTCTTCCAAGCTTCGAATTTCGCTTGCGCGGTAGCCTCGTCGAAAGCACCTTTCTTCACGCCGCCACGGAGATGCTTCATCATGTAGACTCCTTCCCTTGACAGAATGTTGCGGGCCGTATCGGTAGGTTGCGCACCCACTTCCACCCAATAGAGCGCGCGGTCGAATTTCAAATCCACAGTGGACGGATTGGTGTTCGGATTGTAAGTGCCAATCTTTTCTATGAACTTACCATCACGTGGTGCCCTTACGTCCGCGATGACGATGCTGTAGAAAGCATAGCCCTTACGCCCGCGACGCTGCAATCTGATTTTTGTTGCCATAATTAATGTCTTGTTTTTGTATTGGTTTGAAATATGCCGCTAACTCGTAACGGCGGTGCAAAGTTACACTTTTCCCTCCGACTTGCCAAAGGTTATCCCCTTGTTTTTGCTTTTCCGCTATTCCCTCACGCGCATGCTCGCCTTTACCATATATATAATAAGGAGAACGTACATCAGTAGGGAGAGCCATTCGCTGGCAGGGTCAGCCCACCAGCCGGAATAGTCAAACGAGACACCCCCGAAACGCAGGGCTGCGCTGACCACTCCCATCAACGCTCCTCCGGCAATGAATCCGGAAGCGATGAGCGTCCCTTTCTCGCCTCGTTTCTTGTTGACTTGCTCTTTGCCGCTCCGCGTGGTGACATACCGGTTGACAAGACCGCCGACCAGCAACGGCAGGTTCAATTCGAGCGGGATGAACATGCCCAGGGCGAAAGCCAAGGCCGAAACGTCGAAGATGGTAAGCACGACGGCGATGGCCGCGCCTATGCCGTAGAGCAGCCAGGGTGCGCCCGCGCCGCTCATCAGCGGTTCGATGACGGCGGCCATGGCGTTGGCCTGAGGGGCGGCAAGCTGTCCGCTCGTAAAGCCGTATGTATCGTTCAGTACCATGATGACTCCGGCTACCGTGGCGGCCGACACGAGGGTTCCCAGAAACTTGAACGCCTCTTGCTTCTCAGGAGTGCTGCCCAGCCAGTACCCGATTTTCAGGTCGGTGATGAAGCTGCCCGCCGTGGAGAGCGCGGTGCAGACCACGCCGCCCATAATCAGCGCGGCCACCATGCCCGCCGGCCCTTTCAGGCCTACGGCCACCATGATGACGGAAGCCAGGATGAGGGTCATCAGCGTCATGCCGGACACGGGGTTGCTGCCGACAATCGCGATGGCGTTGGCCGCGACCGTGGTGAAGAGGAAGGCGATGACAGCCACGAGGAGCACCCCGGTAAGCGAGAAGAGCAGGTTGCCTTCCATGACCCCGAAATGAAAAAACAGCAGGATGGCCGCCAAGGTGACGAGAGAGCCTGCCGCTATGACTTTCATCGGCAAGTCCCTTTGCGTGCGAGGCATTGCCGTGTCGGCCTTGCCCTTGCCTCTCATTTCCTGTGCCGCCAAGCCCACTGCCCCCATGATGATTTTGCGGCTTTTGAGAATGCCGATGATGCCGGCCATGGCAATGCCGCCGATGCCGATGCTTTTGGCATACTGGAAAAGTTGTTCAGCTCCGGCTTGGGAGGCCGTGACGGAGGGGCTTCCGGCACTCACGACGAGGTCGGGGAACAGCAGGGAAATGCCAGGGATGATGACCCACCACACGGCTACGGAACCACAGCAAATGATGAGCGCGTACTTCAACCCCACGATATATCCCATGCCCAGCACGGCCGCCCCCGTGTTGATTTTGAAGACGAGCTTGGTCTTGTCCGCCAGCACCTGTCCCCATCCTATGCAACGGGACGTGACGGTCTCGTTCCACCAGCCCGCGGTGGCGATGATGAAATCATAAATGCCGCCCACGACTCCGGCCACGAGAAGCGGCAAGGCCTGATTGCCGCTTTTCTCCCCGGAGACCAACACCTGCGTGGAGGCCGTGGCTTCGGGGAAAGGGTATTTGCCGTGCATGTCTTTCACGAAATACTTGCGGAAAGGAATGAGGAAAAGGATGCCCAGTATCCCCCCCAGCAAGGAAGCGGTGAACACTTCCACGAAGTCCACCGTCATCTCCGGATACTTGTCCTTTAAGATGTAAAGTGCGGGCAAGGTGAATATGGCTCCGGCCACAATCATGCCGGAACACGCCCCGATGCTCTGGATGATGACGTTTTCCCCCAGCGCGCCTTTCCGGTGGGTGGCTCCCGTCACGCCTATCGCGATAATCGTGATGGGGATGGCGGCCTCGAACACCTGCCCCACTTTCAGTCCCAGATAGGCCGACGCGGCAGAAAAGATCACGGCCATGAGCACTCCCCACAACACCGACCACAAGGTTACTTCCTTATACGTGCGGGCCGGTGACATCAGGGGCTCGTACCGCTCGCCCTCTTTGAGTTCCCGAAAGGCGTTTTCCGGCATTCCCGCCTGTTGCTTCGCGTTTTCCATTCAGTCGTCGCTTTAATGACTTTTACAGATTGGGACAAAGATATACATTTCACGGCAGAATTATTTTCTTCTTTGGCAGAATTTCTTTAAATAGCTTAATTTATTAATGCGAATCCCCCGTTATTCATTAATTTTGCAGTCCAGTCAAAAAGGAATCGCATGCTGTTGAAGTCTTGTCGTGGATGCATATTGCCGCTTTTAGTCTTGGCGTGCTTTGTCCCGCACACCTTGAAAGCGCAGATTCGGGGGATGGTGACGGATGCCGTCACGGGGGAGCCCGTCCCTTCGGCCAACGTGTATTACGGGAAGCACAAGGCGGTGGGAACTACGACCAACGGCAAGGGCAGGTACACCCTGCGGGTACTAAATGAAAGAGACACCCTCGTGTTTTCTCATGTCGGCTACCGGACATACAAGGCGTATGTGAAGGCGGGGGAGAAGAGGACTCTGAATGTCAAGCTCCTGAGCTTGGACAAGGAACTGTCGGAACTGCTGGTGAAACCGAAAAAGAAACGGTACAGCCGCAAGGACAACCCGGCCGTGGAACTGATGCGGAAAGTGATAGCGGCCAAGGAGAAAAGCGACCTGAAGCAGAACGACTACTACCGTTACGACAGATACCAGCGCATCACCTTCGGCTTGAACAACATCACGCAACGTTTCATCGACAGTAGCTTCTTGCGTAAGCGGCCGTTGCTGGTCAGGCAGGTGGAATACTGTCCGCAGACCCGGACAAACGTCCTCCCCCTGACGTATAACGAGACTTCGTCGGAACACATTTATAGGAAGCGGCCTGAGGCGGAACGGGACTTCATCCGGGGGACGAATTCCGAGGGACTGAACGAATTGTTCGCCACGGGAGACATCGTCAACACGGTTCTCCAGCGTTTCTTTGCCGACGTGAACATCTACGATAATTCAATCAATCTCTTGGAACGCTACTTCACCAGCCCGTTATCGACGACCAATGCCATTTCCTTCTATCAGTACTATCTCATGGACACTTTGGACGTGGGGGGAGACAGATGCATCGAGTTGAGCTTCGTGCCCCAGAACCCGCAGGACTTCGGCTTCTCGGGGAGGTTGTGGGTCTTGGACGACGGGACTTACCGGGTGAAGCGTTGCTTGGTCAACCTCCCGGTCCGTTCGAGCGTGAACTTCATCAGCAACCTGGTGATAGAACAGGACTTCTCCACGCTTCCCAACGGCCAGCGGGTGCTGGTGAAGGACAACATGATTGCGGAACTGGGCGCGTTGAAGAAATACCACAACATGTTTGTCAAGCGTACCACGGCTTACACCGGATTCGACTTTTCCCCCATCCCTGACGAGAACTTCGACCGGCGCGAACAGCCGAGGGAAGGCTCTCCGGTCGTGAAGGACGAAGCTTTCTGGGCGCAACACAGGACGGACACGCTGACGCGCTCGGAAGCCGGTATGTCCGCCATGGTGCGGGACATGACACGGAAGAAGGGATTCGGATGGATTATCTGGATTGTGCGGGCTTTGGTGGAAAACTACGTGGAGACTTCGCCCCCGGGCAAGAAGAATTACGTGGACTTCGGGCCGGCCAACACGGTAGTCTCGTCCAACTTCATAGACAAGGTGCGTTTCCGGGCCAGTGCGCAGACCACGGCCAATTTGAATCCCCGCCTCTTCCTGAAAGGATACGTCGCATACGGAGTGCGGGACAGGAAATGGAAATACGAGGGGGAAGTGGAATATTCGTTCCTGAGGAAGCAGTATTCGCCAGAAGAGTTTCCGAAGAATTCGATAGCGTTTTCCACACGTTACGACGTGATGGCTCCCGCCGATGCTATGTTGCCTACGGACAAGGACAACGTGTTCACGTCGTTCAAGACGCAGACCATCGACCAGATGTCTTATTTCCGGCAATACAGCATACGTTACGTGTATGAATTCGACAACCACTTCGGGATTACGGCACAGTTGCGCCATATCACCCAAAACCCGACGGGCGCACTATTCTACCGTACGGTCGGAGGGCAAACGGTACCGGATCTTACGCAAAGCGAGGCGACGCTGACTTTGCGCTACGCGCCGGGCGAAAAGGTGGTAGTCACGAAACAAAGACGGCATCCGGTCAACCACAATTATCCCATCTACTCGTTGACGCATACGACGGGCTTCAAAGGTGTCTGGGGAGGGGACTATGCTTCCAACTATACGGAACTGTCCGTGACGAAGCGTTTCTGGCTGAACTCATGCGGACGCATCGACATCTACGGACGCGCCGGGGCGCAGTGGGAAAGGGTGCCGTTCCCGTTGCTGATTATGCCCGCGGCGAACAATTCTTATGTCATACAGCGCGGCATGTTCAACATGATTAACAACATGGAATTCATGAACGACCGTTTCGTCTCATTGGACGTGCAGTGGGACT
>CAYXQT010000121.1:0-6775 GCA_964466445.1 uncultured Paraprevotella sp.
TGTGGTTGTCGGAAACAGAAGTTCCCGAACCGGAACAAGATTTACCCATGATGGATTTTTCATGGGGATGAGTTTTTAGAATTTTTCTTATATGAAAGCGGAGCCGATGTCTCCACCGGCTCCGCATGAAAGGTCGTCAATTAAACCACTTCACGTAGCAGAAGTCCTGACGGTGGGGCAGGTCTTTGTTCTTCGGGAACATGCGGTAGGCCACCTTGAAACTTCCCGCGTTGTTGATGGCGGGGACTATCTGGAACGTGTACAAGTCGCCTTCCCTCTTCACCAAGTCGAGCGTCCTCACCGAATAGATGTAGTCTTTCCCGTCGCTGTCCGTGCGCAGGGTGACGAGTTCCACGCCTATGGCATCGTCAAGGCCTTTCTCGTCTATCACGACGCGTATCGTATAATCCTCGCCGCACTCGATGGCTCCGCTGACGAGCTTGTCGCACTTTTCAATCGATACGACCTGGATTTGGTCCCATTTGGAGACTACGTTCTCCTTCCACGCCGCGATTTCCTTCGCCTTGGCGTAATTGTCGGCGGCCAGCATCTTGAAGCGTGCGGCCTCCTTGTTGTAGAACTTCGCGTAATAGTCGTCCAGCTGGCGTTTCATCGTGAAACGCGGGGCGATGTGGGCGATGGAATTCTTTATGGTCTTGACCCACCCCGTGGAATATCCCTTGCTGTTGCGGGCGTAATATAGCGGCAGGATTTCGTTCTCCAGCAGGCTGTAGATGGTGGCCGCGTCGAGCCGGTCCTGGTAAGCCTGATTGTCGTAAGTGCGCTTCTCGGTCAATGCCCAGCCCGCGCCCTCGCGGTAGCCTTCGAGCCACCAGCCGTCGAGCACCGACAAGTTCAGCACGCCGTTCATCAGGGCTTTCTCGCCCGATGTCCCGCTGGCCTCCAGCGGCCTCGTCGGCGTGTTCATCCAGATGTCCACGCCGCTCACGAGCCGCCGCGCGAGCTGCATGTCGTAGTTTTCCAAGAAGATAATCTTTCCGAGGAACTCAGGCCGCTGCGAGATTTCGAAGATTTTCTTTATCAGCCCTTGCCCGGCGCCGTCGGCGGGATGCGCCTTGCCGGCGTAGAGGAACTGCACGGGGTAGTGCGGGTTGTTGACGATCTTGGCCAGTCGGTCGAGGTCGGTGAAGAGCAGATGAGACCTCTTGTAAGTGGCGAAACGCCGTCCGAATCCTATCAGTAGCGCGTTGGGAGTAATCTTGTCGATGAGCGAGATGACGCGCGACGGGTCGCCCTGGTTCTTGAACCAGCTGTAGGTGAACTTTTCGCGGATGTATTGGATGAGCCTCGTCTTCATCTCCATGCGGGTCTTCCAGATTTCGTCGTCGGAGACGTCGTAGATGGCTTCCCAGATGCGCTCGTTGCTCTGGTCTTTCATGAAGTTCTTGTCGAAGTGGCGCAGGTAGAGCCGTTGCCACCACGTGGAAGCCCACGTGGGGAAGTGCACTCCGTTGGTCACGTAGCCGACGTGGTTTTCTTCGGGGAAATAGCCTTTCCAGATGTTGGCGAACATATATTGCGACACTTTCCCGTGGAGGCGGCTCACGCCGTTCACTTCCTGGCAGGTGTTGCAGGCGAAGGTGGACATGCAGAAACGCTCGGAGCGGTCTTCCGGGTTCTGCCGCCCCATGCCGATGAGCTCGTCCCACGAGATGCCCAGGGCGGGCGCGTAGCCTTTCATGTACTTGCTGAAGAGACCTTCGTCGAAGTAATCGTGTCCCGCGGGGACGGGCGTGTGCACGGTGTAGAGCGAAGAAGACCGCACGAGCTCCAAGGCCTGGTTGAAAGAGAGCCCCTCCTGGACATAATCCACCAGCCGTTGGATGTTGCACAGCGCGGCATGGCCTTCGTTGCAGTGGTAGATATCCTTGCGGATGCCGAGTTTCTTCAGGGTCAGCACGCCGCCGATGCCCAGCAGGATTTCCTGTTTCAGGCGGTTCTCCCAGTCGCCGCCGTAGAGCGTGTGCGTGATGCTGCGGTCGAACTCGGAGTTCTTGTCGTTGTCGGTGTCCAGCAAGTACAGCTTGATGCGTCCGACGTTGACCCTCCAGACAGAGGCGTATACCTTATAGTCAAGGTAAGGGACTTCCACGAACATCGGATTTCCGTCGGCGTCCCGTTGCCTCTCGATGGGCAGGCTTCCGAAGTCCTGCGCCTCGTACCGGGCTACCTGTTGCCCGTCCATTGAGAGCGACTGCGTGAAGTAGCCGTAGCGGTAGAGGAATCCTATCCCGCACATGTCGACGTTGCTGTCCGAGGCTTCCTTGAGGTAGTCGCCGGCGAGCACGCCTAAGCCGCCGGAATATATTTTCAGCACGTGGTTCAAGCCGTATTCCATGCAGAAGTAGGCCACGGAAGGCCGCGTCCTGTCCGGTTCCACGTCCATGTATTCGCGGAAAGAGGCGTACACGTCGTCCATCCATCGCACGATGGAGCTGTCCTTGGCCAGTTCCTCCATCTTCTCATAGCCGAGGCGTTCGAGCAAAAGCACGGGGTTCTGTCCCACCTCCTCGTACAAGTTCTCGTCCAGGCTGCGGAACAGTTTCCGGGTGTCATGGTTCCACGCCCACCACATGTTACGGGCCAGTTCCTCGAGCTTGTCCAGTTCCTTGGGAATCCTTGACTTGACTTCCACCGGTTTCCAATTCGCTTCATTGGAACAACTTGCTTTAATCTTCATAGAATCTCAAAATTAAATTTATAATAACGAGTTTGCAACATCTTTTTCATTGCGCGTTGCGCCGCTCCGCCTCGTGCAAGGCGAAATCGTATGCCTGATAATAATATTGTATGAAATGCTTCCACAGGGCGTGTTCCGAGATGGCGGCGGCCTTTTGGCGTATCTCTTCCACTTCCTGGGGAGTGTAGGAAGCGTAGGCGATGAGGGCATCCTCGATGGTGTCCGCTACCTCGGACCAGTTGTAATCTGTCCGGCGCACCACTTCCACTCCGTCGGTCAGCTTCCCGTCCTTGCCCAGCAGCCGGTTCACCCAAAGCCCGAAGCCGCTCAGGTTGGTCGTGATGCACGGCACATGGAAAGCCACGCTCTCCAGCGGCGTGTAGCCCCACGGCTCGTAATAAGAGGCGAAGATGGTGAGGTCCATGCCAATCAGCAGGTCGTAGTAGCGCATGTTGAAGATGCCGTCGGCTCCGTCGAGATAGCAGGGGACGAATATCACTTTCACCTTGTCGTCGGCCCGGTTCCACATGCCGCACCGCGTCATGTAGCTTACGACTTGGTCGTGCGGCATGTCGTGTAGCCAATGGGTCAGCATGGGCCAATCCAGCGGCGTGCCGCACGCCTTTCCGGACGCGAGCCTCTCCTTCAAGTCCTCGCGGGGACATAAGACCCATCCGGGGACTTGCACGAAAGCCAGCACTTCGCGCGTCAAATCCCTGCTCCGCAGGGAGCGGTTCATCGCTTCCACGTACAAGTCGATGCCTTTGTTCCGGAACTCGTACCGTCCGCTGGTAGAGACTATCATCACGTCGTCGTCGAACTCCGTGCCCAGGAGCGCGCCCGCCACTTCGCGCAGCTTGCGGCGGGCGGCCCGGCGTTTCCGGGCGAACTGCGTCTTCGACGGGACGAAACCTTTCTCGAAGCCATTCATCAGCACCACGTCGGCGGGCTTGTCCAGCAGTTCCCTGCACTCGCGGTCTGTCACCTCGCTCACGGTGGTGAAGCAATCCACGTGGTGGGCCGTCTGGCGCTCGATGGAGTGCTTGGACTGCACGTTCAGCTCCTGCGCCATCCGGTTTCCGTCGTAAGCGAACAAGTATTCGTAGAGGGGCTTGTTGTTCCCGGCTATCGAACGTCCCACGGTGGTGGCGTGCGTGGTGAATATCGTGGCTATCTCCGGCACGTGCTTCCGCACGTACAGGGCGCCCAAACCTGTCATCCATTCATGGGCTTGGTAAACGACATGCCCGCACCGTCCTTTCAGGACATGCTTGTAGTAGCTCTCGACCACCAGCCCGGCGGCATAGGAAAACATGGACGACTCGTCGTAGTCGCCGTAGGCATGGAGCGAATCCACCCCGAAATCCTCCCATAGCCGGGTATATATCTCGTTCTTTATGGAGAAGTATGGTTGGAAGTCCACCAGCACAGCGACGGGGCGGCCCGGAACTTTCCATCGCCCTGTCCGCACGTGCAGATTTTCATTCCCGGCCTTATGCCTCCAGGATTCCAGCAATTCTGCGTCTTCTTCAAAAAGCGGGTTCTCTTTCCCGTTCCACACGTCCGGGCCGATGAACATGAAGCTGTCTTTTGCCTTGTCCTGCAACGTCTTTGCCCGTGTAGACAATACCGTATAAATGCCGCCTACCTTATTGCAAACCTCCCAACTCGACTCGAAGATAAAATTGGGAACGTACACCTCTTTATCCATTTACAGCCTTTCGTGAAACAGAGACAAAGGTACGAAATATACGATAACCCCAAAAAAAAAGGCGTGTTATTATGGGGCGACCGCATCAAATTTTGGCAACCGCAGAATCAACAGGCAAGTGCAAAGCCAAAGGGATGTTTGAAGAACTCTCGTTTCGGCGTTGAGAAATCGAGCTTCTCCTTTGGCCTTGCGTTTATCTTGGTCTGTACTTTTTGGGAAGGAATTGCCCGGGTTGCCGAAGTCCGTGCCTTCCGGCACGGATTGCCTCATGAGTTTGTCGGCGTTCTATAGTGGCACCTCTCTGCCACGAACAGCAGGGGTCGGCGAAACAGATTTCGATTTTAATCCAAGGTGATTTTTCAAATAACCTTTGGGACAAGGTGTTTTTCAGTACCTTCGGGTCGTTTTTTTGGTTTTCTTGCAACCGTGCGGAAGCGGTGCGGCACGTCAGTCTTTAAGCGGATTCCAGCCTTGGGCTTTCAGCTCGAACTCGCGGCCTTCCCGGCTGACGAGCGCACAGCCCGTGTCTGCCCCTGTGATATGGCCTATTATCTTGACATCTTTTATCCGGCCTACCTTCTCGTGGTCGGCAAGGGGAACCGTGAACAACAGCTCGTAGTCTTCGCCGCCGTTCAGGGCGCAGGTCGTAACGTTCATGTTCAGTTCTTCCGCCATGACAGCCGTCTGGTAGTCCAAGGGAATGCGTTCCTCGTATATCCTGCATCCGACACCGCTTTGCGTGCAGATGTGCAGCAGTTCGGAACTGAGCCCGTCCGAGATGTCAATCATGGAAGTCGGGCGGATGCCGGCGGAGGCCAGTGCCAGCACGATGTCGCGCCGCGCTTCCGGTTTCAGCTGCCGTTCCAGCAGATACTCCTTTCCGGCGAAATCAGGCCGTGCTTCGTACAGTTCCCCGTCTGCCGCTTGCCCCCGCTTCCCGCGTGCTTCCCGCATCTGTTGGTTGAAGACGGCCTTTTCGCGTTCCAGCAACTGCAATCCCATGTAAGCGGCTCCCAAATCCCCGCTGACGCAAACCAAGTCGTTTTCCTTGGCTCCGTTGCGGTAGGTTACCTTGTCTTCGTCCGCTTCGCCGATGCAGGTGATGCCGACGGCCAGCCCGGTGAGCGAAGGAGTCGTGTCGCCTCCCACGATGTCCACGCCGTGAGCCTTGCATGCCGCCTTGAGTCCGTCGTAGAGGGCTTCCAGATCCTCCACGCAGAAGCGTTTGCTTAGCGCGATGGAGACCACTATTTGCCGGGGAACGCCGTTCATGGCATACACGTCCGAGAAGTTGACCATGGCCGCCTTGTAGCCGAGGTGTTTCATCGGGACGTAAGTCAGGTCGAAGTGTATGCCCTCCATCAGCAGGTCGGTCGTGACGAGAACCCGTTTGCCGGACGGATATTCCACGACGGCACAGTCGTCGCCCACCCCGTAGCGGGTGGAGGGGTTTGCCGGACGGAAGCCTTCCGTCAGGTGTCTGATAAGCCCGAACTCTCCGAGCGTGGAAATCTCCGTCCTATCCGTTTCCTCCATAAATCCATGCGCCTCAGGCGCGGTTTATCATTTCACGCATGATTTCCGCCATGAGGGGTTGCACGGCGTCGGCGGCCTTCTGCACTTCCTCGTGGCTGACTTCCACGATTCTTCCTTCCACTCCGAGGTCGGTGATGACGCTGATGCCGAAGCACCTGATTCCGCAGTGGTTGGCCACGATGACTTCGGGGACGGTGGACATGCCGACGGCATCGGCGCCCCAGATGCGGAACATCCTGTATTCGGACGGGGTCTCGAAAGTCGGCCCCTGCGTGGCGAGGTAGACACCCTGCCGCACCTTGATGCCCTTTTCCGCGGCGATGTCAAGCGCTTGCCGTATGAGTTTCCTGTCGTAGGCCTCCGACATGTCCGGGAAGCGCGGGCCGGTCGGGAAGTTCTGGCCGCGCAACGGGTTTTCGGGAAGCGCGTTAATCTGGTCGGTGATAATCATCAGGTCGCCGATTTCGAAGCCGGGGTTCGTGCCGCCTGCGGCATTGCTGACGAACAAAGTCTTGATGCCCAGTTCGTACATGACGCGGACGGGGAAGGTGACTTCCCGCATGGTGTAGCCTTCGTAATAATGGAAGCGGCCTTCCATGGCCAAGATGTCCCTTTCGCCCAGCTTTCCGAAGATGAGGTTGCCCGAATGCCCTTCCACCGTGGAGACGGGGAAATTGGGGATTTCCTTGTACGGAATGCGGGTCGCATCGGTGATTTCGTCGGCCAGCTTGCCCAATCCAGTACCTAAAACGATAGCCGTCGTGGGACTTGTCGTCATCCTATTCCTTAGCCAGGATGCTGTTTCTTGAATTTTTGAATACATAACC
>CAYXQT010000122.1:0-6688 GCA_964466445.1 uncultured Paraprevotella sp.
TACAGAATTTAATAAAAGTGTAGAGTCTAACAGCAGATGTGACAAAGTTGCGTGAGATTTTTGAAGAAGCATAGTTCGGGTAAATCGAAATTGAGTTTCCCGAATCTTCCGTTCAATTTGCATTGTATTTGTCTGTTTGTCCTTGCCGGGAACGTATTGAAGCCGAACTTTTTACGGATGTGTCTCCTGATAGGCTTGCCGACATTCTCGATGCTTCCTTTCTGTTAGGAGTGGTAGAAACCGGCAAGACAGGCTATGATTTTGTCCTTTCCCTTTGGGGTGATGAGTGCCTTGGTACGTCCATGTGGGTCGCGAATTCACGTGCGACATTGGCCTCACGTCCATGGAGAAGTTCAAGGAGGGGAAGAAAGTCAAGCCCCGACCAAGGTCGCATGAAGACCCCTGCTACCTTGTAAGGGGAGGGGCACAAGAGCATGGACAACGTCTCCGAGTTTGCCGAATACGAATGGATATCCAAAAGGTCGCGGATGCTGGTCTTCTTCACCGACTCTTTTTCTCCTCCGAGCAAAAGGGGAACATGGAGAACACCAACAAGCTCATCAGGCAGGACATACCCAAAAAACCGACACAAGCACGCTTACGGACAAGAGAACAGCCCGGATACAAGCCAAGACAAACAACAGGCCAATGGAGAAACTCAACTTTAACACACCCAAGGATATATTTTACAAACATCCTTCGTAACGTTGCAAAACAAACTTGCACTTGTTAGTTGACTTTTTATCCAAAAAACGTATGCCAAGGCTTTTTGGCATACGTTTTGTACCATATTTACAATAATATTGTTAATTTTGCCATTAAGATCATTAATCAAGATATTTGCACGGCATGGACAACCAATTTTCACCCAGAATATCAAAAGTTCTCATTTATAGCAAGGAGGAGGCGCAACGGTTACACAATGAATTTATAACGCCAGAACATTTGTTGCTCGGACTAATCAGGGAAGGGGAAAGCAAGGCTATCCAAATCCTCCGTTTGCTCAATTTGGATTTCCGTTCGGTGAAACGGCGGGCGGAGCAATCCGTACAAGAATCCGTCATGCAGGAAGTGCGGGACGAAGGCCAAGAAATCATCTTAAACGAGAAAGCCTCTAAAATCATGCGGCTTTGTCTACTCGAAGCACGTATGCTGAAAGCCCGCGTGGCCGACACCGAACACATGCTTTTAGCCATCATGAAAGAAAAAGACAACAACGCATACCGCATCTTAAAGGAGAACAGCATCCATTATACGGATATTCTGAACCTGCTCACCCAGAAAACCGAGAAATCGGACATACAGGCGGGCTTTGGTTTCCTTGACGAGGACGATGAAGAAGACGTATATGAGAACAAATCCTCATCAATGAACGAGCAGGGCAACGCTACTACGCAAACAGCGAGACCCCAAAAGAAATCCGCCAACAACACGCCGGTATTGGATAATTTCGGCACAGACCTGACACGTGCCGCCCAGGAGGGCATTCCGGATCCGGTAGTGGGCCGTGAAAAAGAAATCGAACGCGTGTCGCAAATCCTGAGCCGACGGAAAAAGAACAATCCTATTTTAATAGGAGAACCGGGCGTGGGCAAGTCGGCCATTGTGGAAGGGCTGGCCTTACGCATCGTACAGAAAAAAGTGTCGCGCATCCTGTTCGACAAGCGCGTGATAGCCTTGGATATAGCGGCCGTAGTGGCTGGCACGAAGTATCGCGGACAGTTTGAGGAACGTATCCGTAGCATCCTCGCCGAGTTGCAGAAGAATCCGGACGTGATTCTTTTCATTGACGAGATACACACAATTATCGGAGCCGGTTCGGCACCCGGTAGCATGGATGCGGCCAATATGCTGAAACCCGCATTGGCGCGTGGGGAGATACAGTGTATCGGTGCCACGACCACGGACGAGTTCCGGAAAAGCATCGAAAAAGACGGTGCATTGGAACGACGTTTCCAAAAAGTCATGGTGAAGCCGACGACACCGGAGGAGACTGTACGGATATTGGAAAATATCAAAAGCCGTTACGAAGACCACCATAACGTGCGCTATACGCCAGAGGCCATCCGCGCCTGCGTGCGGCTCACGGAGCGTTACGTTTCCGACCGTTGCTTTCCGGACAAAGCCATCGATGCGTTGGACGAGGCGGGTTCGCGCATACATATCACCCATTCTCCCGTGTCGAAGGAAATCGAAGAACAGGAAAAGCGCATCGAATCCGTGCATGACTTGAAGAACAAGGCGGTAAAGGAGCAGAATTTCGAACTGGCCGCGGACTACCGCGACCAGGAAGCCACCATGCAGGAGGAGCTGAACCGCATGAAAACCGCCTGGGAAAAAAAACTCAGTCGGGAACGGATCACCGTCGACGAAGACCAAATAGCCGAAGTGGTGTCCATGATGACAGGCATCCCCGTGCAACGTATGGGAGAGACGGAAGGACGCAAGCTGAAAGACATGTCCGCCAATTTGAAACGGGAAATCATCGGGCAGGACGAGGCCATTGACAAACTTGTGCGTTCCATCCAGCGCGGTCGTGTGGGACTGAAAGACCCGAACAAGCCTATCGGTACGTTCATGTTCCTCGGCCCTACGGGAGTGGGAAAAACATACTTGGCAAAAAAACTGGCCGAATACATGTTCGGTAGTGCCGATGCCCTGATACGCGTTGACATGAGCGAATACATGGAGAAATATACTGTAAGCCGCTTGGTGGGGGCACCTCCGGGATACGTGGGACACGAGGAAGGTGGGCAGTTGACGGAGAAAGTTCGCCGCAAGCCCTATTCAATCTTGTTGCTTGACGAATTAGAGAAAGCACACAGCGATGTGTTCAACATCTTGTTACAGGTGATGGATGAAGGGCGTTTGACTGACAGCAACGGCACGACGGTGGATTTCAAGAATACGGTCATCATTATGACATCGAACTGTGGGACACGCCAGCTGAAAGATTTCGGAAAGGGTGTCGGGTTCAGTCGCCCGGATACGTCGTCCACTGACAAACAATACGGTCGGGAAGTCATCCGGAAAGCGTTGCACAAGCAGTTTGCTCCAGAATTCCTGAACCGTTTGGATGATATAATCAATTTCGACCAGCTGGACTTGGAAGATATCAAACGTATCGTGGACATCGAACTTAAGCCCATCGCGAAACGCGTGAAGGAAATGGGCTACAATCTGGAAACGAAAGAGGATGCCAAGGAATTCCTTGCCTGCAAGGGATACGACAAGCAATATGGCGCACGTCCGCTGAGGCGAGCCTTGCAGACTTATCTGGAAGATGCCATCTGCGAACTGGTCATCAACGACAAGTTGCGGGAAGGCGAAACCTTGACCGTGCGAGCCACCGAGGGAGACAAGCTCCAAATCACGCACAGCCTTGTCCAAGAACAATAATAAATATATGTTAAAGTGTCGAATGATATCCTCATTTGGCACTTTTTTTGTATCTCTACCGATGGCTTCCATAAGGCCGGACTAACGATAATATCATACAAAAAGCAATAAATATCATGCAAAAGGGAAACATTGGGGTAACGACCGAGAACATATTCCCCGTCATCAAAAAGTTCTTGTACAGCGATCATGAAATCTTTATCCGCGAAATCGTGTCCAACGCCGTGGATGCCACGCAAAAACTGAAGACGTTAGCCAACAAAGGTGATTTCAAGGGCGAAACGGGCGAGCTGAAAGTCAGCGTCAATGTGGACAAGGACGGCGGCATCGTCACGGTGAGCGACCGCGGCTTGGGTATGACGGAAGAAGAGATAGACAAGTACATCAACCAAATCGCGTTTTCCGGTGCCAACGACTTTTTGGACAAATACAAGGATAACGCCAACGCCATCATCGGGCACTTTGGCTTGGGCTTTTATTCGGCATTCATGGTGAGCAAGAAAGTGGAAATCGTAACCAAGAGTTACCAAGAGGGAGCCAAGGCCGTGAGATGGAGTTGCGACGGAAGCCCTTCCTACGAGATAGAGGAGACGGAAAAGGCCGACCGCGGCACGGATGTCATCATGCACATCGATGACGACTGCAAAGAATTTCTGGAAAAGAACAAGATTGAAGAACTGCTCCGGAAGTACTGCCGTTTCCTGCCCGTACCCGTGGTTTTCGGGAAAAAGACGGAATGGAAAGATGGCAAGCAGGTGGACACGGAAGAGGACAACGTCATCAACGACACCACCCCGATATGGACTAAGAAGCCGTCGGACTTGAAAGACGAGGACTATAAGGAATTCTATCGCGACCTATACCCGATGAGCGACGAGCCCTTGTTCTGGATTCACCTGAACGTGGACTACCCGTTCAACCTGACGGGCGTACTCTACTTCCCCAAAATTAAGAGTAACATCGAACTGCAACGCAACAAAATTCAGTTGTACTGCAACCAAGTGTACGTGACGGACAACGTGGAAAATATCGTGCCGGACTTCCTCACCTTGCTTCACGGAGTCATCGACTCGCCGGACATCCCCTTGAACGTCAGCCGTAGCTACCTGCAAAACGACAGCAACGTGAGGAAGATTTCCGGCTACATCACGAAGAAAGTAAGCGACCGTCTGCAAAGTCTGTTCAAAAACGACCGCAAGGAATTCGAACAGAAATGGGACGACATCAAGATTTTCATCAACTATGGCATGCTTACGCAGGACGATTTCTACGACAAGGCCAAAAACTTCGCCTTCATCAAGAACTGTGACGGAAAGTACTTCACGTTCGAGGAATACCAGCAACTTATCAAGGGCAACCAGACGGACAATGACGGAAATCTGGTTTACTTGTATGCCCAGAACAAGGAAGCCCAATACAGCTACATCGAAGTAGCCAAAAACAAAGGTTACGACGTATTGTTGCTTGACAGTCCCCTGGATACACCTGTCGTCTCCATGCTGGAACGCAAGTTTGAAAAGAGCCGTTTCACCCGCGTGGATGCCGACACCATCGACCGCCTCATCGTGAAGAAAAATGCAGACAAACCTGAATTGGATGCAGAAAAGGATGCCAACCTATCGGCCATCTTCAATTCCCAAATGCCGAAACTGGACAAGACGGAATTCCACGTAGAGGCACAGAGCATGGGAGAAGACAGCATGCCAGTCATGATTACCCAAAGCGAATACATGCGCCGTATGAAAGACATGGCGCATATCCAGCCGGGCATGTCTTTCTATGGTGAAATGCCGGACATGTATACTTTGGTATTGAATACGGATCACCGACTGATTAAAGAAATATTGACTGATAGCGAAACGGCCACGGCAGAACAATTGAAGCCCATCGAAGCCGAACTTAAAGGGTTGCATGCCCGCGAGGCTATACTTCACCAGCAACAGGAAGGCAAAAAGCCCGAAGAAATTGATCAGGTTCAAAAGGATGAATTGGACAAATGCCATCAAGACATCAGCGCGGAAAAACAAAAGAAAAACGATGTATTGGCTGGTTATGGTAAAGACAACAAGAAAGTGCACCAACTTATCGATTTGGCACTGTTGCAAAACGGTATGCTGACAGGCGAATCTTTAAGCAATTTCGTAAAACGTAGCATCGACTTGATTTAGTAATCCGATATCTTTTCCGTGAGGAGAACAATAAATCACCGTCTTTTTTGAAAGACGCTTAGATTCAAAATCGAAGTGCAAAAACCAAGCTCTCCTCGCCGCCTTGAAGCGTAGCGGAAAGGCGGCGGGGAGGGCTACTGCCAAGAACAATTGGCAATACAAAAAAGGAAAAAGGGGGCGCCCCCTCTGAAATTATTGGTTTTGTGTTGCAATACACTACCGCCAAGTAACTTCGGAACAAAGGCCGTAAATTTTTGTGCCGTTGCAAAAGAAGACGGCGAGAAAGGAAACCGCCCTGTCACGGGCGTAAACCAGTCGACCCTCTCCCGCGAGTTCAGGCGCAACAAGACCGGAAGCGGGAAGTACCTGTGGAACAAAGATCGCGGAATGCCATGGCGTGGCGCAGACGCACCACGGGGAACAGCCGCAAGGAAAGTTCGGGCACACGGGAGACATTGGAGCATGTGAGGCGGGACGACCGGTCGCCGAAACAGGTCGCGGGGGTACATGAAGAGGGAAGGCAGGTTCCCATGTCGCACGGACTGACATGCCGGTACGTACGGGCGGACGGAAGCAGGAAACTGGCGGGACATTGCCGCCACGGCATGAAGTACGACAGGCACGGTAGGCCGAACCGCACGGCCAAGGTGAGAAACATCCTCGGACGCACAGGCATCCATGACAGGTCGGATGAGGTGGACGGCAGACGCTTTGGCAACCGGGAAACGGACACGACAACGGGCAGGAACGGCAAAGGTGCGATACTCACCCTCACGGAAACAATCGGCCAACTTCATTCTCATGGAGAAACTCGGGGGCGTAATTTGAACTGTGTCATTGTCTTGTTTTTCCTTTTGGTCAGTAAAATATCATTTTATATTAAATTGATATTCAAATATTTATCCGAAAGTAAAATTATGGTTTATCTGATAGATTAAAAACTGACACAGTTCAAATTACGGTCCCAGAAACTCGAGCACGGCAGGGAAGGCCGCACACGCGGCGGGAACCGCAATCAGACTGTCGTTGCCGTACAGGAGGGGGAGACGGGGTGAAGACCATGACGGCGGACAACGGCAGCGAGTTCTCCGCGCACGGGAAAATCACGAAAGCAATGAAAG
>CAYXQT010000123.1:0-6684 GCA_964466445.1 uncultured Paraprevotella sp.
CCTTCTCTCAAACATTTTAAGCATCGGAAAACGTATAATGCTTTGTCGAAAAAACTAAAAGAAATATTTGAGGTCATTCCTGAAATCGAATCATCGTAACAGTGACCCGCATCCTTGTCCGGCGAGGTCTTGCGAAATATAAAAAGCTAATCCGAAGTTGAACATAAAAACAAAAGAAAGAAAACTTGCCGTACTTCACCGTGAAGGATTCGGAAGCATTCTCTGTCATAACGAAATACGTGATGCTCCACTGCCGTACACTTCCGGAAAAATTCAAGAAAAAAGCAAGTAGCACAGGTCAAGTCCAGTGGTTAAGTGACAGTCACATCACTTGGAAACATTGTCAGCATGAAAACGCAAAAAACGATTGTCCGTAAAAAGAGTGAGTAAGTAGCTTTGCCTTTTCCAACAAAAAGTCTTACCTTTACGCAAAAAGAAGACATCATACGAAGTTTTTGGGTTGCAACAGGCGATTTCAGGACGAACCGTCCCGCGAGTGGTATATCTGTTCCTTGCGCGAGAGGGAGGGACAAGCGTCCAATATCGGGAGAGGCGGAACAAATATCAGATGGTTCGAATGCGACTGCAAGACCGTTCAGGTTTCCGGCACATCGTTTCACGACGGCAAGATTCAGACATGTCGGTCTATCGCCATTCCGCCTTTTAACTTCCGCCAAGAAGATTTTCCCATCCGGGGACAGGCGAGTCATCGGGTCTGAAAAAAGGACACAAGGCACAGCCGGAGATATATGCTACCGGCTCATACGTCATGACACTGCTCCCGACATGCTGCGTCAAGGCGGAGTTCCTGCGCCTCGTTCGGAAGAGTCCCCCGTAAATCCGGTCGAAAGCCGTTCGGGAAGCGGGCTATTGAGAGGATGAGGGTGGTTTCCGGATGTATGTCCCGACATTCAAATACAAGAAATATAGAGATAAATCACACAATAACGGATAATCATCGATAAAATGTCATTATTCAGAGTTCTTCTCTCCATCATTTTTCCGCCTTTGGCCGTACTGGATCAAGGTTGCGGCTCGATAGCCATCGTGTTCATCCTCACCATGGCCGGTTGGATACCGGGAGTTATTGCCGCTTTGGTCATCCTGAACAGAAAGCGGTAATCCGCCGACATGAAAATAACCCTACTCACCGTCGGCAAGACGAACGACCCGCATTTCGCCGCAGGCATAGAAGAATACGCCGGACGCATCCGGCGTTACCTGCCGTTCGTCATCGAGACCGTGCCGGAACTGCGTAACGCCAGAAATCTTTCGGAGGGTCAACAAAAGGAGAAAGAAGCGGACTTGCTGTTGAAAGCGTTCCTTCCGGGCGATTATGTCGTCCTGCTCGACGAACGCGGACGGGAGTTCCGCTCTTCGGAATTCGCCGCATGGATGGAGAAGCGTATGGCATCCGGACTGAAACGCATGGTGTTCGTGGCGGGCGGTCCCTACGGTTTCTCGCCCCGCATCCACGAAAAAGCGGACGAGGAAGTCTCGCTCTCGCGCATGACTTTCTCCCATCAAATGGTTCGCCTGATTTTCGCCGAACAAACCTACCGCGCCCTGACTATCATCAACGGCGAACCTTACCACCACGGATAATCACCCCGGCAAGCATTCATTCGGGAAAACGCCACTCGAAGTCCAGCGTCACAGGGAGATGGTCGCTGTACCCTCCTTTGTACAACAGACCCTGATACGTGCGGAACGGACGGACACCGCCGTAAGTCTTCTCCCGCTCGCACATGAAAGGAAAAGACACAACGGCACGGCGACCATCGCCCGTATAAAATCGACGGCCGCCCTCCATCAGCACCGGACTGACCAAAATATGGTCGATAATCTCCCATATCCCCCGGTAACGATAAGAACCTTCCACGTCGTCGCGAAAAGCCGCAAGTGCAGGCTCGCGGAAATACGGGAAGAACACCTCGCGGAACACTTCGTCCTCGCTCCCGGCATTGAAGTCGCCCATCAGCACGATACGCGCGTCGGCTGTCGTCGCACGTACCGAGTCGGCCACGTCCCGAACTGTCCGTGCCGCCAACATCCGATGCCGACGCGAAACGTGCGTCGCCCCCAGACGGCTGGGCAGGTGGCACACGAACACGTGCAACGTGTCGCCCGAAAGAACCCCTCCCCTTACATATAATATATTGCGCGTGGGACGGAAGCCGGCTTCCGCAGAAGGCACCGCCACCTCACGGAAGTCCAGCAAGCGGAAACTGCCCGGCTGGTAGAGCAAGGCCACATCAATGCCCCGCACGTCGGGAGAATGGGTCGCCACGTAGCGGTAGCCGAGCGCACGCAGGGCAGAACGCCTCGTCAAGTCGAAAAGCACGCTGTCGTTTTCCACCTCGCACAGCCCTATCAAGTCCGGCAAGCGTTCCTCCCCCACCGCCGCGACGACCTTGGACAAGGCATCCAATTTGCGCCAGTAACGGAACGGAGTCCATTTCCTCTCCCCGTCGGGCAAGAACTCGCGGTCTTCCTTCAGACTGTCGTGACGGCAGTCGAACAAGTTCTCCACGTTGTAGAACATGACCCGGAAAGGTCGTTGCCCTTTAGCCGGAAGCCACGCAATCCATCCGAAAGCCAACGTCAGGAACAGGACAAACGGCCTCATTCTTCAGGTATGAATTCATAGCATCCGGCATCCGGCACGGAGTCAGCCAAACGGTCTGTCCCGTAACGATCCGTCGGATAGCGGTCGGCCCACTCCGCCGCACCCTTGTCTCGTGCGAAAGAACTTTCCTTCAGCCGGAAATCGTACAGGAAGTTGTCCGTGTCGAACGTCAGGAACTGCTCCTGCCCCGTTCCCTCCCCATCTTTCTCTTCGTACACCACGTTGACGAAACGCGCGTCATCTTCCGCCTCGACCGTGCGGAGCACGCAATTCCCGAAATAGAAATCCGCGTCCTCGTCCTTCAGTACTCCCGTCACCACGTCGTCGGCATAACCTGTCACGAGACAGTTCAGGAATCGGGCTTGCTCAAGGGGGTAATCCATCGCCAACCATTTGTCGGTCATGTACAAGGCATCGCCCCGCGAAGCGTCCCAGGGATAGAACTGAGCCAGCGTGCAATGCACGAATTCCGCCCGACCGCCCACCACGGCCACGCAATGTCCCAGCGTGTTGCTGATTTGGGTATTGCCCACCGCGGCGCGGCAATGGTACAGACCCAGCCCCTCGCCGCCCACGTTATGGATTACGCTGTTCTCCAACGTCAGTTTCATCATCTCCGTGGAAGAGCTGTCGCACGCGATTCCGTAGGAGGCACTGTGGATGTCCACATGGTTCAACCTGTTGTCCGCGCTCGCGGCTCCTATGCGTATGCCTCCCCAGCGGGACGGCGTGTTGTCGTATGGCAGGTAATCGAACATCCGGTCGGTACGGTCGCCGCGGAATACCACGGGTCGTTCGACTGTCCCCTCGGCCACGATACGCCCGCGCACCCACAGGCTGGCTCCATCGTGGAAAAAGAACTGCACGCCGGGGTTCACGCGCAAGGTCACGCCCTCTTTCACGGAGAGGCTGTCGTACACCACGATTGGCCGTCCGGCCTCCAGCAGAGTGTCCGTCCCGATGACCTTTCCGCGCCACATATAGGCATCCTGCCCCACAGCCGTGAGAACGACACCTTGTTCCGCCCCGCTTTCCAACGCGAAAATCAGGGTGTCATCCAGAACCACGGGAGCATCCCGCCCGTTTTCAGGTGCCGTCACCTCGGCGAAAACTTGGATGCTGTCACCCGCACGCACTTCGAAACCGTATGCCCGCGCCCCGCTTTCCGGCTCAAGGTAGGAGCCGTCCACGTTCACGCGGAACGGGGTGGAACTTCCCCGCCTCAGGCTTACAGACGCGATGCGCAACCCGTCGGCGTTGCGGTTGTAGACCGTCAGCCGACGCGTGCTCGATCCCACCGTGGAAATCACGGTGTCGAACCGCACCGTGTCGGCGGAAAAGGACAACAGCGCGGCACGGTCGGACGTGAACGACATGGAGTCGTCGCACGACATGAGGGCGGCCACGACATACCACGCGGCAGTCGCCCTTCGGAATGTTTTCCGCTTGTCCATAACTTCAAAAAAAAAGGCATGTCGCCATTCATAACGAGGATATGCCCCGATTATTTCAGGCTTTCGCGGGAATATTCTTCAGAATGGCCTTTATGTGCTCCCAAACCATGGCGACCGTCGGTATCAACAGACGCTCGTCGGGTGAATGCACGCCGCGCAACGTCGGACCCAGCGACACCATGTCCAAACCGGGATACTTCTCGCTGAACAAGCCGCATTCCAGTCCGGCATGTATTCCCAGCACCTTCGGTTCCTTTCCGAACAACGCCTTGTAGGTTTCCACCGCGATTCTCAGGATTTCCGATTCGGGATTCATTTTCCATCCCGGGTAGCCCTCCCCTACTTCCACCCGCGCGCCGGCCAACTCGAAAGCGGCTTTCACCATGTTGCTCACGTGATGGCGTGCGCTCAGTATGCTGCTGCGCTGGCTGGTCGTCACCCTAACCTTCCTTTCCGTCAGGCGAACGCTCGCCAGATTGGAACTGGTCTCCACCAGATTTATGTCCTGCGACATGGAGAGGATGCCGTTGTGTACGGCCTGCAAAGCCCAAACGAGCTTGCGGGCTACCTCGCGCTCCACGGCTTCCGGCTTCGCGTCTTCGCTCTGCAACTCGAAGAGCATGGTCTTTTCGGTGACGCTGTATTCCTCTTCCACATCGGCACCAAACATGTTCCAGTCCACACGGATGCTCTCCTTATCTTCCATCGGAACGGCACAAACCGCCATCGCCTCGCGGGGTATGGCGTTGTGCAAGCCGCCGCCCTGAATGTCGCACAGGTACAGGTCGTACTTTGCCATGGCGTTATACAAGAAACGCGCCAGAATTTTGTTGGCGTTCGCCCGCTTTTTGTCGATGTCATCGCCCGAATGTCCGCCCGTCAACCCTTTCACTTTCACCTCGAAGAAGAAATAATCCTGCGGAGCGTCCACCGGCGCGAAGTCGAATTCCGCCGTGGTGGTCGCCCCTCCGGCGCAACTCACGAACAGCTGCCCCTCGTCTTCCGAGTCCAAGTTCAGCAGGATGTCGCCGGACATGAAACCGGGTTTCATGCCGAAAGCTCCGCTCAGTCCCGTCTCCTCGTCGCGGGTGAACACGCATTCTATAGAGCCGTGGGCAATGTCCGATGCATCCAGCAAGGCCAATTCCATCGCCACGCCTATCCCGTCGTCGGCTCCAAGCGTCGTCCCGTCTGCGTGCATCCATTCGCCGTCCACTAACGTGCGAATGGCATCTTTCCCGAAGTCGAACTCCACCTCGCGATTTTTCTCGCATACCATGTCCATATGGCTTTGCAGGATTACCGTCTTGCGGTTCTCCATCCCTTGTGTCGCCCCCTTGCGAATCAATACGTTCCCCGTCTCGTCCACCTTGCATTCCAAACCTCTCTCACGGGCGAAACGTTCCAGATAAGCTATCATCCGCTCCTCCCTCTTGGAAGGACGGGGTATCCGGTTAACCTCCGCAAAAAAACTGAACACCTCGGCGGGTTTCAATGAGTTCATTTCCATGTCCGTCATTTTATATGTCCGTTCTACTAAATTTGGTTAAAAGTGGAAATGCGGCGCAATTCCACACTTTTATAGTTTATCTTTGTACCACAAATATACGCAAAAATGTTGAAAGTGCTATTGTTTACCTTGATAATTGTGGCCATAAGCATGGCTTTGCTTGCCATAAGAATCCTATTCAAGGAAAACGGCCGTTTCCCGAACACGCACGTGGGCGGCAACGAAGCCTTGCGCAAACGGGGCGTGACGTGCGTACAAGCCATGGACGCACTGGAACGGAGGGGCAATCCGCACAGAATCGACGAACGCAGGAAAGAAAAGTCATAAATAAGAAAGCATAATGGAGAAAAAAAGTATCATTGGCGCGGGACTTGTCGCACTGGCAACCACATTCGCACTGACGGGATGCAACAAACCGGAAGCGGAAGAAAAAGCGGATGCCCAAGCAACGGAAATCCCTTCGGGCGGTCTGAAAATCGCATACGTGGAAATAGACACGTTGATGTCGCAATATAATTTCTGCAAAGACTACACGCTCCTGATGAACAGGAAAGGCGAAAACATCCGGGCCACGCTGGCGGGCAAACAACGCGCCCTTCAGGCCAAAGCTTCCGAATTGCAGAAGAAATACGAATCGAACCAGTTCACCACCAAGGAACAAGTGGAGCAGGCGCAAATGGCATTGGCCAAACAACAGCAGGACTTGCAAGCCCTGAACGACCGGCTGATGAATGATTTCGCCGCAGAACAAGCGAAATACAACAACGAAATGCGGGACTCCATTCAGGCGTTCCTGAAAGAATACAACAAAGTCAGAAAATTCGACTACATCATCAGCAAGGCCGGAGACAACATCTTGGCGGCCAACCCCAAGTACGACATCACTAAAGACGTAGTGAACGGCCTGAACAAACGGTATAAGCAAAACCCGGAAACGGTCGAAAAAATCAATGGTAAAAGCAAGGAATAGGCTTCAGACTGGCAAGTCCGGAGACGGAAGTTCCCTGACTTGCTTTCGTTTGTTTCCCTTTTATCCCTCTCCCGCTCTTCCTTACGCGCCGCCCGTTTGCGGGGGTGTGTAAGCCGAAGGG
>CAYXQT010000124.1:0-6575 GCA_964466445.1 uncultured Paraprevotella sp.
GACGGGCTGACGACTCTCGGCAAGTCCGGCATCCTCCATTACATACCCCGCAAGAAGATGCCCCGCATCACTTTCTCGTGCCGACGCGTCGAAAAGGAACGCATCGTGTTGCCTCCTTCCGTGTACGACGACCGCAAGCAAGACTTCAAGGAGCGGATTGAAGCCATGTTGTCCTATGCCGAAGGGACGGATGTCTGCCGCAGCGAAGCCCTCCTGCGTTACTTCGGCGAAGAAGACACGCACCCCTGCGGACAATGTGACATCTGCCGAAGGCGCGAATCCTCCCGGCACGCGGATGCTGCGGACGGGCAAGTCGTCTCGCTTATATTAGAAATCCTGAAGGACGGTCGGAAACACGGATTGTCGGAAATGACCTTTCCGGGTGTCCCGCGTGAAAAGACGGCACGGCTCCTGCACCAGATGATTGAGGAAGAAGCCATACGTGTCCAAGACGGTCAGTTGTACCTCCCTCGCCGTTGAACTGGAAACCGCGTGCTTACGGCTTCCTGCGGCGGGGCGACGGATGAACGGGCCGCCCGTTGTCGGGCTTGGCTTTCCCCTTTCGGCGAATCGTCCGGCGGGACACCCCTCTCCCCGCGGACTTTCACGGACGTAGGATTTGCCCCTTGTCCAAGAAATCCAGAAACTCCCGGTATGCCGGGCAATTCCGGAGCAGGACTTCATCGCCGGTCATGAAGAATTGCTTGCGTGCCCGTGTCAGGATGACGTTCAGTTTCCGGTCTATTTCCCGGCCGTCCGTCATGACGGGTTCGGACAGGGCGGAGAGTTGGCACGGATGGCTTACGGTGGCACTGAAAATGATGATGTCGCGTTGGCTGCCCTGGTAACGTTCCACCGTGTCAATCGTGACATCCTCCGCCCCTGGGACTTGACGCTCCGCCAAGGCCTTGCGTATCATGGCGATTTGCGCACGGAAAGGGACGATGATTCCCACTTGTCTGCGGGGAATGAAAGGCATGGAGGAACGGCGGTACAGCCTGCAAAGGGTGTGTACCAGCCGGGCCGCTGTCTCGGCCTCCCGCCTGTTGCTTTTCGCGTGATGTTCCGCCTCGTCGGCCTGTACGGAGACGAACGCCATGCGTGAGCCGGCCACGAAGGCTGTCCACTCGTCGTCATCCGACCGGACGGCGAATGCCAGCGGTTCCCGTTGGTGGGGTAGGGGAACAGAGGCCAGTTCGCCGCCATAATAATTGCGGTTGACGAACTCGCTGATGGACGGGTGCATGCGCCCCTGACGATGAAGCATTTCCACGATGCCTTCCGTGCCTTGCAGTCTGTTCAGTCTGTGCAGGCGTTCAAACAGGGAGTTGCGGCAGTCGGTCAGCCCGATGGCATGCAGGCTCTCCTCGGACACCCGCGACATTTCCCGGGGCTGGCTTACTACTGCCGGTAATTGCTTGTGGTCGCCGATGAGGATGAACTTCCCGATGGCCGGTCGGATTCGGTTGTGGCTTTCCCCGTCCGGCGCGGCAGTGGCGCACAGCAAGGGAAGCAACTGGGGCTCGAGCACTTGTGAGGCTTCGTCTACGATGGCCACGTCCACGGCTTTCAGGCTGAACAGTTCTGTCTGGTTGCATAAACTGCTGATGGTGCCGACGAACACGCTGACGGAAGACAGTTTCTCGCGGATCTCTTTTCGGGAGGACGCATTCCCGATGACATGTTTCATGAGCCGGTGCCGGAAGTCGGGGGCGCAATTCAACTCGTGCCCGATGCGGATGTATTCTGGTGCAGGGGTGACGGCGGACAGCGCGTGGCAGATTTCGTCTACTGCCCGGTTGGTGTAGGCCACTACAAGGAGCGTCTTCCGCGGCTCGTCCGACAGGAACTCCTCGACCATGGATTTCAAGGCCACCGATGTCTTTCCTGTCCCCGGAGGCCCCACTACAAGGAAGTAATCCTTGGCCTGCTTGGCTTTCAGGACGACACGGTCGATTTCCTCGTTCAGGTAATGCCGGTGAAGCCTTACGGAAGAATCCGTGCAAGGTCGCCGCATGCCCAACAGCAATTCCTTCCGTTCCCGCGGGGCGGTGAGCAGCCCGAAGAGTCCCGAATAGGCCTGATTGAAGGCGGAGTCCGTGAAACCCGGTTCCACGGCATAGAGGCTGTTGCCGTGGAACACTCCGGCATCCCGTTGCTTGTAAGACAGCTTCAGCAAGATGCGCTCCGGGCTGATTTCCTCTATGGCGCAACGGAAGAATCGTTTGTTCGTCACCTTGTCCCCTTCATGGTTCCGCTCGTACAGCATCACCATGTCGCCTTGCCGGAAATTCGGAAGGAAATCCTCTTCGTGTTCCGGAAGTCTCGAATCCAACCGCACGACGGCACCTTCTTCGTCGGAAATGGGATGTAGCTTCAATCCGGTAAGAATGTTCCCCTCTTGTCGCTTGGCCTGCGTGTCGTTACGCCATGTCCCGGCGAATCCGCCCGACGGATTCGTCCGTTCGTCCCCCACCTTTGCGAGGAACTGCTCCCGGACGATAAACGTCAGGAAGCGGTGGAAATAATCCTTTTCCACTCCTCTCATGCCATGAAGAGGCATCAGCATTCCCCTTATGTGGGGACGCAGGTAGCGGGCGTAGAAGAGGTCCTTGCGTCCGTTCACGTTGAGCCGTTCTTCGGTCAGTTCTTCCATCAGCACGCGGGATTCCCCGTCTCTCAGGCGATGCTCCAAATGCAGGATGGCATTCCGCAGTGCCATGGCGCGGCGGATGTCCGCCCGCGGCACGTCCGTCGCGTAAAGTTCGGGATAACGCGAATAAAAGAGGTAAGACTGCACTTGCCCGTGCCCGCGACCCATGTTATGGTACAGGATTTCCTTGTACAAAGCCATTTGCAGGAGATGCTCGTCTTTCGGACGGCGGTGGGGATACTCTTCTGCCTTTCCGCTTTTCAGTTCCACAAGCTTGTCGGCGTTCCGTGTCAGCAAATCCATGCGTCCTTGCAGCCCGAGTGCCTCGCAAAGAAAAGACGGTTCGAGTTCCACGTCCGTCTTCCGAATGCCTGTTCCCGCAGTGCTGAAACACTCGCGCACCGTTTGCCGGATGTGGCGGAACTGTACTTCGCACCGGTCGAAGAAGTCACGGTCGATGTCGGGCAAGGCAGACCAGGCAAGAGGGGAGAGTCGGAAGGAATTCTGCATGGAACGCAGGTAAAGCTCCTTTTCCGTCGCCCCTTCCGCGTTCTCGTTCACGCAGTCGTCCAAGAACTGGTTGGCGGCGTTTCCCAACTGTATGGCCGCGGAACGCGCCGGAGGAGCAAATTTGTTCAACAAATAGGTGTAAGCCGAACACCCGTATGGCTTGACGCAGGCGCACAAGGCTGTGATGTCAATCAGGAAGTCCGGGTCGAGAACCAGCATTTCGGGTTTCAGGACACTCCGGCCGCCATCTTTGCTTGTCCCGTTTTCCGTCCTTCCCGCCTTGACCGATAAAAGGTTGAGTTGCGCCCCTTCGTACAGCTGTTCCTGCAAGTCCGCGAACGTGCGGTCGGATTCGTTTGCATACTCCACTTTCAACAGTTGTCCCGCGGGATGCGCGTCGTCTCTCCCGTAAATGAAACGCTCGTCCCACCCGTGTACCGTTATTCGGATACGTTTGGTTTCCCCTGTTCCCCTCATGGCTCATGGCGTTTCCTGTCTAAACTTGGCCTCCAGTTCTTCGGCACTCAGCACTTTGCTCTTCCGAATTTCCCCGTGCCGCCCCTTGCGCGGGGGAGCGAACCCCTCAGCCGCCGTGCCCCCGTGGATTGCGGCGCGGTAACGTTGCCAGCGTTCACGGATGGAGGCCACGTAGCCGCACGTCTCCTCCCCGCGCAGATAACCGTAACGCACCACGGGGTCGTTGTAATATTGCGGACGGCTCAGGCCGAGGATGAAAGGCTCCACTTCCTCCCACCGGTGAGGGTCCTTGCCGTGCTTGCGGGCCAAGGCCATGGCATCGCGCACGTGTCCCGTACCCCCGTTATAGGCCGCCAAGATGAAGCTTATGCGTTCCGCCCTCCCCGGTATGTCGTTGAATTTGCGTTCGAGCTCGCGGATGTACAGAGCCGCCGCGCCGATGTTCTTTTCGGGGACGAACATTTCGCCGACGGGCAGGCCGAGATGCGAGGCCGTCTCCGGCATGATCTGCATCAGCCCGCGTGCCCCCGCCCACGACACCGCCTCCTGGTCGAAGCCCGACTCCTGATAGCATTGCGCCGCCATGAGCCGCCAGTCCCAGCCGATGGCTTGGCTGTGGCGGATAAAGTGCGTGTCGTATGGCGAGATGATGCCTTTGGCGCGGTTCTGGAACGGGGCGCGGACACGGCGTCTTACGCTCCCGGCGGAAGAAAGGCGAGCTCGCTCCCTCTCTTGCAGGAAAGCCCGCGTCTCCGGTTTGTACCACCCGTCCAAGGCCTCCGCCAAGAAAGGCGTGTCCTTTCGCACGACCCATCCCGATTTGGCCGCCGCGCCGCCGCCCGCATTGGACGCAGTCAATTGCAGTTCCGTGTCCCTCATCCGCTCTTCCGGCATTTCCAAGGCGATGAGGTCCGCTTCCCCTTTTTTCAACCGTTTGAAGAGTTCCGCCGTGTCGCGCACGGTTTCCATGCGGAGTCTGACCCCGATGGAGACGGCAAAGTTTTCGGCCAGCTCGAACTGGAGCCCGAACCCCCTCCCCTTGTATTCGTAATAGGTGTCGGGTCCCGACAACGTGACGGCTATCAGTTCTCCCGCCTCCTGTATCCCGTCCAAGTCGTAAGCCGCCCCCGTGCTTTCCTCTTCCGTCACGCCCAAGGGGGACATTCTTTTCTCCTCTTTTTCCTCGCAGGACAAGGCATTGAAGGCAAGAACCGTTACGACGAGACAAGTCCGCACGGTACGCCCTTTCCGGCATGCCCCGGAACACGCTTTCAATCCTACATGCCGTGCAAGCCGGGAGAAAAGCCGGACTTGTCCGGGCTTTTCCTCCGCGCCGCCCCCATTGGACGAAGCCGACCCTCCTGCCACGCGGATTTTCATGAATCTTGTCCCGTTTGGCTTGAATGCAGGTTCAGGTGGTGGAGGATGTACGTGCGCATGATTTCGATGGCCTTTTCGTTCTCTCCCCCTTGGGGGATGATGAGGTCGGCGTAGCGTTTGGTCGGCTCTATGAACTCCAAGTGCATAGGCTTGACCACGGCGCGGTAGCGGTCCATCACCATCTGCACGGTGCGCCCCCGCTCGATGATGTCCCGTTCTATGACGCGGATGAGGCGTTCGTCGGAATCGGCATCCACGAAAATCTTGATGTCCATCAGCTCCCGTAGTTCCCTGTTCGCCAAAGCGAGAATGCCCTCTGTCAGGATGACGTTGCGGGGTTCCACGCGTACGGTCTCTTTCAGCCTGTTGCATTCTATGTAGGAATAAGTCGGTTGCTCGATGGCTGCCCCCGCTTTCAGCTCCCTCACCTGACGTATCAGGAGTTCCCAGTCGAAAGCATCGGGATGGTCATAGTTTATCTTGCGGCGCTCCTCCATGGTCATGTCCGTGGCATCGATGTAATACGAATCCTGCGGGATGAGCGCCACTTCCCCTCTCGGCAGGCTCTCGATGATTTTCCGCGCCACCGTGGTCTTTCCCGAACCCGTGCCCCCCGCTATGCCGATAATATACATGAGTGTCCTCTTTTCATGTTAGTATGCGTCCTCGTTCCCCGCGGTTTCTTCCGGCCCTGCCGGCTTGCGGTCCATGGCTCTCCATACGTATGCGATGTAGGCCACTACGAAAGGGAGGAGAACCGACACGTATCCCATCGTCTTCAGGGTGAACTGGCTGGAACAGCTGTTTTCTATCGTCAGGGAACTTTGCAAGTCGGCGGTGGAGGGATAGAACGCCGTGTGGTTATATCCGGCGCACAGGAGCAACGACAACACGGCGAGCACCGTCCCCGTCCCGGCGAACCAGAATCCGTTGCGGTCGGTCTGGCAGGAGATGCCCCGGAAGAGCCCGAAAAGCACGCCCGCCACGCCCGCGAGGAAGAGGGCGAACAGCACCGGCATGTCCGTCATGTTGTGGAAATACTTGCACGTTTCCAAGGAAACGATGCCGCTCTCCGCGTCGACGGCGAAACCCTCCTTCCACAGCGTGTGGACGGTGAAAGCCACGAAGCAAAGCAGGAACGGGATGGCATCTGCCCGCAACTGGCGGCGCAGGCGCGAAACTATCCCTGCGTCGCCGATACTGTGGATGAAGTAAAGGCCGCCCAAGACGCGGGCGAGGAAGCAGACGGCTACTCCCAGCATGAGGTTCCAGAAGTTTGCCAAGGCATCTATTCCGTGCCACCCGTTGCCCCAGCGGCTGATGACGGGAATCGCGCCCTCCGTCAGGTTCGACTTGCTGACGAAGAAGTCGGATCCGTTGAAGAACGTCGCCACCGCCGCCCCGAGCAGGAACGGACCCGTTAACCCGTTGCACACCAAGAACACCTGATAGGTGCGTTTGCCCAGCACGTTCCCCGGTTTCGACTGGTATTCGTATGATACCGCTTGCAGCACGAAGCTGAAGAGTATCAGCATCCACAGCCAGTATGCCCCGC
>CAYXQT010000125.1:0-5136 GCA_964466445.1 uncultured Paraprevotella sp.
CGGGAAGATTCTGACCGAAGTCAATGAAGACACGCGACGTATCGCTACTGATTTCCGTGATACAGCCGCCTATTTGGGACATTCCACGATGTACGACGATGTTCATTCGGGTTTTCTAAATACTGCGTAAAAATGTTTTCTTGAAGAAGCGGGATTCGGGTGAATGAAACCGAGCCTTACCTTCTCCTCCTGTCCGATTTGCATTGCGCCAACCTGATTGTCCTTGTCGTGAATGTATTGAAGTCGGCCCGAAGTCCGGACAGAAGCGCGGCGTTACTCATGCAAAGAGAAAGCTCCCGGGACATGAAAGGACATGGCAAGGTCGCCATGAATTCAAGACAAAGGCGCCCCTCCGCCCTTTCCCCTCCCCTCCAAGGACGGGAGGGGTGTGCCGGACTCCCGTTTGGCACACCTTCCCTTGCCACCCTTCCACGAACGGAAAGCTCCGCCCGCGCACCGGGACGGCTCTCCGCCGCGAGATCCCGGCGGGAAAAGCCGCCCGCGGAGGTCAATTGTTCACGATGTTGACCACGAGCGAGGCGATGGAGACGAGGATGCTGATGGAGCTGACCCAGTAGCTCGTGCTCGAGCCGATGTCCGAGTTCTTCGCCTTCGTCTTGTTCGGCGTGACGTAGAGCACGTCGTTCTGCTGCAGGTAGAAGTACGGCGACTTGATGAGGTTCGCGTCGTTGAGGTTCAGTTCGTGGATGGACTTCTTGCCCGTCACGTCCTCGCGGATGAGCTTCACGTTGTCGCGCCGCCCGTAGACGGTCATGTCCTTGGCTAAGGCGAGCGCCCCGTAGACGGTAATCTTCTCGGAGGGCACGGTGTAAGTGCCGGGGCTGGCGACCTCGCCGAGCACCGAAATCTTGTAGTTGCTCAGGTGCACCGTCACTACCGGGCGCGTCTTGAGGTAGTTGCCCTCGATGCGCGAGGCAATCATGTCCTGCACCTCGCTCACCGTCAGGCCCTCCACCTTCAGCGTGCCGATGACGGGGAAGTTGATGGTGCCCTCGTTGGTGACGAGATAAGTCTGCAGCGTGGGCTGCGAGCCGAGCGAGCCGCGCCCCTGCCCCACCGCCGTCGTCGTCGTGAGGTTGAAGGGAACCACCGCCTCCGGGTCTTCGGGGCAGTTCACCGTGATGGTCAGCTCGTCCTTGGGCATGATGCGCGCCTCGTAGAGCACGGCGCTCGAATCGAGGTCCACGTCGGAACTGTTGAGCATGTAAGGCACGGTCTTGTAAGAAGTACAGGATGTGGCGAAACACATCGCCGCCGCGGCCGACGCCACGGAGATTTTCATGCAGATTCTGTTCATATAAGATAGAAATGTTTTTGAGTTACACGTATGTTTCCAACACGGCGGCCCCGCCTTCGGGCACGAGCGTCGTTTCCCCCGCCTCGGCGGACACCAGCAGCGTATGCCCCGCGGCGAGCCTCGCCTCCTCTCCGCCGCAGGACACCCGGCAGGCCCCCTTCGTACAAACTATGATGACGAAGCTGTCTATGGCGGCGTAGTCGCGCGTCACCGGCGCGGACAGTTCCGAAGCGACGACCGTGAAGTACGGGCATTTCACCGTTTCCGCCGCGCCCGTCCCCGTCCCGCGGCGCGTCTCCGGCTCCGTCACGGAAAAGTCTATCGCCTCCCTCGCTTCCTCCACATGGAGCCGCCGCGGCTTTCCCTCCGCGTCCACGCGCCCGAAGTCGTAAATCCGGTAGGTCACGTCGCTGCTCTGCTGTATCTCGCAGATGAAGCTCCCCTCGCCGATGCTGTGCACCCGACCCGCCGGCAGGTAGTACATGTCGCCCGGGCGCACCTCGCGGCGACGGAGCACTTCGGGCAACGTACCGTCCGCCACCCGCGCCGCGTACTCCTCCGCCGTCACCCGGCGGCTGAAGCCGTCCAAGACGTATGCCCCCGGCGCGCCGTCCACCACGTACCACAACTCCGACTTCCCCGGACAGCCGTGCCGCCGCCGCGCCAGCTCGTCGCCGGGATGCACCTGCACGGAAAGGGGAAGCGCGGCATCGATGAACTTGACGAGCAGGGGGAAGCGCGTGCCGAAGCGCCGGAAGTTCTTCGCGCCCAGCAGGGCGCTCCCGCCCCTCTCCGCCAGTTGCGAAAGGGTCAGGCCGTCGTATGCGCCGCCCGCCACCGTCGATTCGCTCCCCGCGATGCCCGACAGCTCCCAGCTCTCGCCTATCCGCCGCCCGTCGGCCTCCATCCCCTTGAACGGGAGTATGCGGCGGCCGCCCCACAGGGTCTCCTTGAATATGTCCGTAAAACGGAATATCTTGTTTTCCATGCCACGTCCGCAAAAACCGCCCAAAATTACGAAATTCGTACAATACGAGCAAGCAAAAGGGAATATTAAAATCTCCCCCTCCCGCACGCGAGACGCGGAATCCCGGCGGCGGACGCGGCAAGGCCACGTGAAGATTTCGGGGAAGCGCGATTCGGGAGAATCGTCTTTCATCCGCGAAAGAAGAGTGATTCCGCGGGAGGAACGGTTCCCGATGAGAAAGGGGGACAGACGGCGAATGCCCCGCCTCTTCCCGTATCCTCATGGACACCGGGACCCGCGCCGGCCTGCCCCGTGGAAAAACAGGAGGTACGCCTTGTGTGTCACAAGAACTTTTCAGGATGCTCCAGTTCGCTTACCAGCAAATCGACCGTCGTGCATGGATTATGCTCCTTATAGTCTTCGTCACCTTCGAAGCGGGAACGAAGCCGTTCTGCGCGTCGCTTGGCCAAACCCTCATTGCCGATGGAGGCCAGCGTCTCATAGACAGATGCGTCGTTCTTCCTGTATTCATAGTTCTCGTATCCGGGATGCTTCCGTATCTCTTCTTGCAATTTCACGACGTAGTCATGCCGGCTGATGCCTGCCTCAAGGTATTGGAAATGCAAGAAATACAAAAGTTCGAAGGCTTCATTCGACCATGCGCTCTGGAACGAGCAGGACGCGGACAGCCTGATTGCTTCATTGAAGTCCGTAAAATCATCCTTGTCAAAAACCACCCACACGCGGTCGAACGGCAGCTGGCGCCTGCGTTCCAGTTCGTCCCTGATTCGGAGTGCCCGCCTCACGAGTGCGCAGGTCGGTTTGCCCTCGCCCGTTATTTCTTCGTCCCGGACTTCCGAATACCTGTCTTTGACCAACGCCCGGAAATAGTCCGGTTCGGTGCGCGAGCCTTCGCATACGATTAGGAAACGTACGATTTTCGAACGGGTGTTCTCCTTGCGTTTCTTGGCCGCCTTGGCTTCACGTTTCTCGCGTTTGAGTTTCTCAATCTTATGTTTCGGCGGCGATCCCATGACGATGTCGTTTTCAGTTCAGGAAAGGGATGGCTCCGTAACGCCCGTTGATATAATCCTTCTGCACGCTCCGGTCGTTCCGGATTTTCGTGCCGTTCTCGTCCTTGAACTCAAGCAAGGAATAAAGGTCGGTCGATTCGGTCTTGTCTTTCTCGGTAAACCAGATCTGGTCGCGGCGCAGGTAGGCAAGGTTGAGCAGGTTGGTGTCGTGAGTGGCAAAGATGAGCTGGGCGCCGCGGGCGTTGGTCTCCGGATTCATGAACAATTGCAGGATGCTGCGGGTGAGAAAGGGGTGCAATTTGGCGTCCAGCTCGTCGACAACCAGCACTTTGCCCAACCTAAGCGTGTCAAAAACGGGGCCGGACATCTCGATAACCTTCTTCGTGCCTTCCGATTCCATCTCGTCCTTGTCGAACGCGCCGACCCCGCTAACGCGCCCTTGTGCGTCGTAGATGTTGTGGGTAGTCTTGGCTTCCATCGTTTTCCTGCCCTTCCATTCCTCCGTCAACATGGCACGCAAGGCTCCCGGAATTTTCATCTTGCCGGGGAAAGCCTCGTCAAAGGATGGTTTCTCGGCGACCAGCAAATCGTTAAAGCCAAGCTGGGTATGGTGGAAAAAATCCAAAGCCTGGCTGCATCCCTCCAGATGGCCGCCGAACATCCGGAGAGTGAAGCCTTCATAGCCCTGGCTGTCCGTTCCCGAAAGGTAATTGCAGTTATTGAACCAATCCAAGACGCGCATGGATTTCGCCCCGTTCAACTGGGCCGCTAACGAGACGAACAGCCGGTTGGCGGGCGTGTCCGCCTCTTTGCCCACTCCTTCCGCGAAACGGGTCTTGGACACTTCGAACTCGTTGTCCGCGCGCAGGAACAGGTTGTATTCACGTTCTCCGGCACACTTCTCGTACAGCCATTCCTTGCGAATGTGCGTCTTGTCATAATCAAACCCATACCGGTATTTTACGTCTCCGCGCAGGAATTGGATCTCAAAAGAAGTCGGAGCGGAGGCCGAGGTCAGATCCAGCCTGAAAGGCTGGAAGCGCAATTCGTCGGTAGGGTTCAGGCGGACACTTCCCAGCAAGACGCTTCTCATGGTCGTCAACGCCGACAGCACGTTGCTCTTCCCGCTCGAATTGGCGCCATACACCACTGCGGCGGGCAACAGGCGGTAACGCCCCCTTGTGATGAGGGATTCTTTCAACTCCTTGATTGAGCCCGCTTCCATGCTGAGCGTCTTCTCGTCCCTGAATGAACGGAAATTCCGGAAAGTGAAGTTCACTAACATTGCATTCTCGACTAACGTCCGTACAAAGGTACGAATATAAACGATTCTGATGCGTCATTTCGCGAATATTTCTCATTTATTGGCGTGCGCACCTCCGTTTTCCGCGTCAGGAACCGTGATTGCCCGCACGCGGGCATTCCCCGGGCGGGTCCCGCACGCGAGACGCGCCCGTCCTACCGGAAGACGGGATTCGCAACTTTTTTACTAACCCAAAAAATTCATTATCATGAAAAAGAACATGTATGACGTGACGAGGTTGGCTACCTTGTATTTCCCCGACTCCACCGAAAGGAACGCGCGGCGGAGGTTCTTCAAGGTATTGCGGGCGGAACGCGACCTGTGGAACCGCCTCGAGGCGTTGCATTTCAGCGTCTGGCAACGGAGCTTCACGCCCCGGCAGTTCGAAATGGTCATCGACATTCTGGGCAAGCCGGAGGAGGTCGGCGACGACTTCCGCGACTGGCCGGGAGGCATGGAACTGTAGGCACGGACGGAGGGAAGGGCGCGGCGGACGCGCGGGAAAACACCTTTT
>CAYXQT010000125.1:5236-6569 GCA_964466445.1 uncultured Paraprevotella sp.
CGCGGAAAACGTGCGCAAACGCGCAGGAAGCGGCGCAAACGTGCGCAAACGCGCGGAAACGTGCACCCCTCCCGCCGGACGCGCATACCTTTGCACCGTCATCCGGACGACAAGAGAGTTTCAAAACAAAAAAACAACATTCAAAAACAAAAACATCATGCACTACAAAATCATCAAGCGCAAAGACCCGAAAAACCCGGAAGGGACGACCAAGTACTACGGCTACATCGTCAGCCTCTACAAGCTCGACATCGAGGACATCGCCACGCGCATCAGCAGCACCTGCACCGTCACGCGACACGACTGCCTCGCCGTCCTCTCCGCCTTGCAGGAGCAAATCATCTACGCCTTGCAGGAAGGGAAGAGCGTGCACCTGGGCGACCTCGGCAGCTTCCGCATCGTGGCCAACGGGTTGGGCAGCGACACGGCGGAGGACTACGACCCCTCCCGCATCACCCGGCTCCGCGTCTGCTTCACGCCCAACGTCAGGCTCAAGAAAGCCATCTCGCTCGAGAACAAGTCCTTCCCGCTCGAACACTTAGACCTGGCGGCCGGCGAAGGCGACGCCTAACTCCGGCGAGGAATGGAAAAGCTCAATCTGCAAAGGGGGTTGCGAAACTGCAACCCCCTCAACATCCGCCGCACGGCAGACCTCTGGCAGGGACTGGCGGAGAGGCAACCCGACCCGGAGTTCTTCACGTTCAAGAGCCTCGCCTGGGGATACCGGGCGGCCTTCATCGTCCTGCGCACCTACTCCCGAAAGTACGGACTGCGCACCGTCCGCGACATCATCGCACGATGGGCCCCGCCCGAAGACGGCAACGACACGGAAGGATACGTGCGGAGAGTGTGCGTGCTGACCGGATTCCCGCCGGACAAGCCTCTCAACCCCTACGACCCCGCGCACATGGCCCCGCTGGTCGCCGCCATGAGCCGCGTGGAATGCGGGGAGAAGCCCTCCATGGACAGGATAAGAGAAGGCTGGGCGCTCTACATGGGCGCGGATTAGCCCACAGCAGTTCAAACCTTAAAAACATCGACGCCTATGAACAAATCCGTTTGGAAAGCCTTGCTTAACGTGCTCATAGCCGTGGCCGGCGCCATTCTCGGCGCCATCGGCGGCTCTGCCATGTAAGCCCGGAACCCGCGAAGCGGGCCTCCCGCCACCTGCGGGAAGCCCGCTTCTTCCATCACTTCCTGACGACGAGCCCCAGCTCCAGCCCCTTCCGCCCCCGCAAGGCACGCCCACGGCGGCTAAACCCACCGCGCCGCAAAATCCGGAGAAGCCAAGAAAAGCCCTCGCCGCCTTTCCCTTTCATCATTCATCGTCGTA
>CAYXQT010000126.1:0-6548 GCA_964466445.1 uncultured Paraprevotella sp.
GGCAATTCTTTTACAAGATAACTTGAAGAACTTCTTGAAGGAAGAAAGCAAATGAACGAAAATAGAAGAGTGCTTAGACCTCAATGCGGATTATCATGTATTTTCTATGGTTTAATTTAACCGATAAGTATTTTTTGTACCACATTCTTTCCATTTATCACTATCTCCACCATATAAATTCCTTTTTTCCAGCCCTTGACGGATAATGAGGATAATGGATGATTATTCGTATATATTTTCTGTCCCGTAATAGTATATATACTGATGGATTGGATGGTTTTTGAGGTATCTATATGCAAAATCTCATCCGATACGTAAATATGTGGGGTTGTCTCTGGCTGTCCGGTGTGGATGGAACTTGATTTATCGTTGAATGCAAAGAGCGGGCAGACTGCAAACGATAAGAATTCGTCATTGTTTTTAGTCCATTCCAATTCGCCTGTAGGTTGATAGTTTTCATCTAATATTGCCAACTGGTGGTAAACAGTAGATTTGCCTCCGTTCTCTCTCCGGGGTGAGCAGAACATCGCTATCGCATCGATGCCTTTTTCCGTGCTGTTGTTCGGGAAGCCGCTGATAATGATGAAAAACGCGTCGTCCACTTCCGTTGCTTTCGTGAATTTAAAGTAAGTAGCCTCGAATGTGTCATCCGAATATTTCAATTCGTCGGCCCGTACTTCGGCGGAAGCCAAAATCTCGCCCGGCAGGCCGTTTTCTTCACGAGCGATGGAGACTGTTATTAACGCGTCCGGCGTGACCGTTTCCACCGAGGCGAAATAGACAGCCACTCCGGAGATGAGTCCCTTGACGGAAGGTTTGTCGAACCGTTCGGCGAAAGCATTTATGTCCAACCAGTTTGTGCCGCCATAGTAACCGTAGAACGAGAGGTCAATGGGAGCAAGGTTTTCTGATTCATCCATTTCCACGTTCCATATATATTGCTCTCCGCCGACCTGTAGCGCATGCTCGTATACGACTGAGTGAGTGCCGGCGGTATTTCCGACGGTAAGTGACAGGCTATACAATCCCTCATGGGGATAGGATACTGTCGGGTTTTGGTCGCTACATATTTCCTTATCACTACCTTGCAGTTGCCAATTCCATGTATCCGGGTTGCCTTTTGAGCAATCGGTGAAGTGGACTTCCGTACCGATTGGTATAAAGCAGGCCACCCACGGAGACAGATACCCCTCTTCCGGGAATCCGATGACAGCCGTCGGCGCAATGCTTCTGACTATGACAAATCCCGCACGTTCGCATTCATCACTCCCCACGGAGTTGCTTACTGCAAGTTTTACAGGGTACGCGCCCGCTTTTTGATAAGTCACTACCGGGTTTTGTTCGGTAGACGTGGAAGGTTCGCCTCCCTCGAACGTCCAGACGTAAGAGGTGGGGTTACCTGTGGATAAATCTGTAAAATGCACTTGCGACCCCTCATCAATTATTGCGGTACTTTCTCCTGTATAATCTTCTTGGCTGATGATAAAGTCATCGATAAGCACATCGTCTCCTCCCCTGCCCTTATAACGGAACGAGAATTTTACTTTTTTATTTGCGAATTCTGTCAAATCAAGAATGAAAGGCAACCATTTCGGCCTTTCGTGTCCCGTCTCCTGTGCCCATGAAAACGCATTGAATAATTCTTTCTCTTCAAGTCCGTCTGTTACTGTGAGTGTCAGGTTGGCATATAAGACAAACACTCCATCAAAACAGGCATAGAACGAGCATTTCCCGCCTTCCGGTATTAGTATTTCCGGAGAGGTGATGATTTCATCTTGCTCCGCTTCGTCGCTGTACCAGATGGCGAGCGAGTTCTTGCTGTCCGCATTGATGGCGGAGAAAGACGGGATTCCGCTGATGTTCGGTTCTGTTGCTATGTGCCACGTGTGAGAGGAATCGGTGGATTGAAGTTCCCAATCCTTGAATTCCTCCTGTGAATCGAATCCTTGTCTGTAGATTTCTTTCGCACTTTCTTTGGCTGTAAAGTTGGCTTTTACAATCTGTGCCTGCAATTTAGGGAAGCAGATAAGAAATAGAAAAGAGGTGAACAAGTAATTCTTTGTCATTATGTATATATATTATTAACTTGCGAAGTTAGCAATTTTATCGTCTTCCTCTTCATGATTTAATGTAGATTAACCAAATAATTCCTTATTTCATTCCACACTAATGCCGTTTACTCATGAAAAGCCACCTAAACTTGTCCGTTCATCCGAAACAAGTCGGCTTCTCCGTACCGATTTTGATTGCGAGGTTTACAGTCAGAAAAGCCATGTCCGACTCGAACGGGAACAATCGTTTCGTCATGTCGCGAAACCCGACGGACATGCGTCCGGCAGGGACTGCCTGTGCGACAGGGTCGAGCCGGTTAATCCGGATTCCGGGAACGGGGGACATCCGGTTTTATTTCCTGAAAGCCGAGGGGCTCACACCCGTGCGCTTCTTGAACAACGTGGCGAAGTATTCCGGGTTCTCGAAGTGCAGCCGGTAGGAGATTTCCTTGACGGGGGCGGGTGTGCCGCGTAACAGTTCCTTGGCGCGGTGGATGCGCAAGTTGATGAAATACTGCGCCGGGGAAAGTCCGGTGTATTTCTTGAACGTGTGGCGGAACGTCGCGTAACTGACGTGGAGATGCCGAGCCACGTCGGGCATGCTGATGTTCTCTTCCATGGCGGCTTGCATGTAGTCGCGCGCCCGCTTCACGATGGCGGGGGCTTCCGGAGTGGAGGAGAGGATGCGGTTGTGGTTTATCATGAACATCAGGCCGAGCAAGTGGTTGACCACTCCGGCGAGGAGCTGTTGGAAATACGCTTCCTGCCGCGAGGCCGTCCGTATGGCTTCGCGGTACAAATCCATGACGGTCTCGTTGTATCCCACGTGATAGAGAGGGGCTTCCGCGTGGAAGAAGCCGGAGGAGACGCGGTTGTCGATGTTCGCGCCCTGAAAGCCTATCCAGTATTCCTCCCAGCCCGTGGCCTCGTCGGGGCAGTAAGTGTGCCATTCGCCGGGAAAGATGAGGAACATGTCGCCCGCCCGGATGTCGTGCGAACCGCTCCGGCGCGTGGAGAGCGTGCCTTTCCCGCTGACGATGTACAACAGCTGGTATTCCCGGAGGACGCGCCCGACGGCCGGGTTAAACAAGTATTCCTCGTCGTGCCCGCCCGGCGGATAGCTCTCGCCGGCTTCCACTTTCTGGTATCCCACCGAACAGACGGTGAGTCCCCAAAGGGCATCCCTGCGGTTCTCGGCGATGTATTTAATCGGTTTCATAGTGCAAGTTTACCGAAAAAAATACGAGACGGAAAATGTTTCGGACATTTAATGCAGTCTTTTAGGCAAAAAACATAAGGTGTATTCCGTGCGAAATGCTATATTTGTATCCGTCCGGTGCGGTCGGTTCGGGAAAGTCTGGGCGGGTCTGGCTCTCCTTTCGCCTTGCACCGCGTTCGGAGCGGCATCGGGGACGTTGACGACCCCTTGCGATTCAATGACCTTAAAAACATGCCTGATATCATGCGAAGTCGGCGAGATACGGGAACGCCGGATAAAGGGAACGCGGCCAAGGCCGCGGCATGGCGGTTTTTTCGCGGGACACGCGAAGCCAAGACGCTGGCGGCACGGTGCGCACTTGTGTGCCTCCTGTCGTGCGGGGCGTGGATGTTGGCGGGATGCTCCAGAGGCAAGGTCTATAAGATAGGCGTGTCGCAGTGTAGCCGCGACGACTGGCGCATGAAGATGAACGAAGAGATAGAGCGCGAAATCCTGTCGCGGGAGGATGCCGTAGTGGAGATACGTTCCGCCGGCGACGACAACGCGAGGCAGATAGCGGACATCCGGTACTTCGAGCGTAACGGCTTCGACATCATCATCGTGGCTTCCAACGAGGCGGCGCCGCTCACGCCCGTCGTCAGGGGGTGTACGGGAAGGGCATTCCCGTCATCGTGTTCGACAGGGACATCGTGGGGGACACGTACACGGCGCGGATAGTGGTGGACAACGAGGAGTTGGGCCGGTCTGCCGCGCATTATGCGCTCCACCTGCTCGGGAGTTCCGTCCGCGCGATAGAGGTCTACGGTCTCGAAGGCTCGACACCGGCGCAGGGGCGGCATGCCGGGTTCGCCAAGGAACTCGCCGCAGGGGGAGGTCGGCTCGTGGCGAGCGCGTCGGGCGACTGGAACAAGGAGGATGCCGTGTGCGTGGCGGATTCGTTGCTCGCGGCCTATCCCGATGTCAACCTGATTTACGCGCACAACGACCGCATGGCCATCGGGGCTTCCGAAGCGGCCGTGCGTCGCGGGGTGCGCGGGAGCGTCAAGATAATAGGCATCGATGCCGTGCCGGACATCGGGATACGTGCGGTGGCGGACAGCGTGATAGATGCCACGTTCCTGTACCCCACGGAGGGCCACCGCCTGATACAGACCGCGCTCGCCATCCTCAAGGGCGAACCTTTCCGGAGGGAAGTGCTCCTGCCCGTCTCTTCGGCGGTGGACTTGACGAACGCCGACATCCTGCTCCTGCAGGACGAGACCCTGAAGCAGGAGACGGCGAAGATAAGGGACTTGAAGGAGCGGATTGACGTGTACTGGACGCGCTACAGGGCGCAGAGGGCGTTGTCGTGGGCGAGCGTCTCCATCATCGTCCTGTTGCTTGGGTGGGGGTTGCTCTTGTTCAGGAGTTACCGGCAGCACGCCAGATGGAGGAGGACGCTGACGCGGCAGAACAGGCTTCTGGAGGAGGAGCGCGACAAACAAAGGGTGCTGAACGAGCGGCTACAGGAAGCCACGCGGGAGAAGCTGGCGTTCTTCACTAACGTCTCGCACGACCTGCGCACTCCGTTGACGCTCATTGCCGAGCCGGTGTCGCAGATGGCCGGGGCGGGCAACCTGACCGAGCGGCAGCACGTCTTGATCAGGATGGCGGACAAGAACGTCAGGATACTCCGGAGGCTGATAAACCAGATACTCGACTTCCGCAAGTACGAGAACGGCAAGCTCGACCTGCGTCTGACGGAGACGGACTTCGGGCGGACTGTGCGCGAATGGGTCGAGTCTTTCCATACCCTCGCACGGAAAAGGGACATCAAGCTGTCGGTAGAGATACCCGCGCCAGAGGAGTCCCTGCGCTTGGCTTTGGATACGGAGAAGATGGAGCGCGTGTTCTTCAACCTGCTCTCCAACGCCTTCAAGCACACGCCGGCGGTCGGCATAGTTTCCGTGTTGCTGCTGGCATCCACCCATATCAAGGAGGAGAGCGTGGACAAGGCTTCGGGCTTCGGTGAATGCCTGCGCATGCTCGGCCGCCCGTTCATCTTCCTCTGTTTTCTGGGCATCATGTGCCACGTGGGCATCGACGTGGGGACGAACACGACGGCACCCAAAATCATCATGGAGCGGCTGGGGCTTCCGCTGGTGGAGGCGGGCTTCGCCACGAGCGTCTATTTCATCTTCCGGACGGCGGGCTGCTTCCTCGGCGCGTTCATCCTGCGCTTCGTGTCGCCCAAGCTTTTCTTCGCCGTCAGCACGTTGATGATACTTGCCGGGATGGCAATCCTTTTCACGGGCGACACGCTGACGCTGCTCTACGCGGGGATAGGACTGACGGGATTCGGCAACTCCAACATCTTCTCCATCGCGTTCTCGCAGGCGCTCCTGCACGCGCCGCGCGAGAAGAACGAGGTTTCCGGCCTGATGATCATGGGGCTGTTCGGCGGCACGGTGTTCCCTCTCGCCATGGGTTATACGGCCGATGCCGTCGGAGGGCAGGCGGGAGCGGTGGCCGTCATGACGGCGGGGGTGCTTTACCTTCTTTATTATATGACCAAAATAAGAAAGACATCGTAAGGAGACTTTAATCGGAATCGTAATGAAAGACATCGTAGTAGGAATGGGGGAGGCGTTGTGGGACGTGCTTCCCGAAGGAAAGAAGATAGGGGGCGCGCCCGCCAATTTCGCGTACCACGTCTCGCAGTTCGGCTTGCCGAGTTGCGTGGTCAGCGCAGTGGGGGACGACGCGCTCGGGAACGAGATTCTGGAGAACCTCACGTCGAAAGGGCTGAACTGCCTGATAGAGAAAGTGCCTTATCCCACCGGAACGGTGCAGGTGGAACTCGACCAAGAGGGCATACCGCAGTATGAAATCAAGGAGAACGTGGCGTGGGACAATATCCCCTACACGCCGCGGCTGGAGGCACTGGCAAAGGAGACCGGAGCCGTGTGCTTCGGCTCCTTGGCGCAACGCAACGTGGTTTCGCGGGAGACGGTCAACCGCTTCTTAGATGCGATGCCCCGCGGCGACGGAAGCCTGGTGGTGTTCGACGTGAACCTGCGTCAGGGGTTCTACAGCCGCGAAATCCTCTGCGACTCGATGGAGCGTTGCAACGTCTTGAAGATAAACGACGAGGAACTCGTCACCGTGAGCCGCATGATGGGCTATCCGGGCATCGACCTGCGGGACAAATGCTGGATACTTTTAGGCAAGTACGACCTCAAGATGCTGATTCTCACCTGCGGGGTGAACGGCAGTTACGTGTTCACCCCCGGCAACAT
>CAYXQT010000127.1:0-6538 GCA_964466445.1 uncultured Paraprevotella sp.
CTTTCATTGCTTTCGTGATTTTCCCGTGCGCGGAGAACTCGCTGCCGTTGTCCGCGTCATGGTCTTCACCCAGTCTCCCCTCCTGTACGGCAACGACAGTCTGATTGCGGTTCCCGCCGCGTGTGCGGCTTTCCCTCCCGTGCTCGAGTTTCTCCATGAGAATGAAGTTGGCCGCTTGTTTCCGTGAGGGTGAGTATCGCACCTTTGCCGTTCCTGCCCGTTGTCGTGTCCGTTTCCCGGTTGCCAAAGCGTCTGCCGTCCACCTCATCCGACCTGTCATGGATGCCTGTGCGTCCGAGGATGTTTCTCACCTTGGCCGTGCGGTTCGGCCTACCGTGCCTGTCGTACTTCATGCCGTGGCGGCAATGTCCCGCCAGTTTCCTGCTTCCGTCCGCCCGTACGTACCGGCATGTCAGTCCGTGCGACATGGGAACCTGCCTTCCCTCTTCATGTACCCCCGCGACCTGCTTCGGCGACCGGTCGTCCCGCCTCACATGCTCCAACACTTCCCACACGACCATGCTGTCCTTGCAGCTGTTCCCCGTGGTCGTCTGCGCCGCACCATGGTCATCCCCTGAGTCTTATTCCACAGGTACTTCCCGCTTCCAGTTCTGTCGCGCCTGGGCTCGCGGGAGAAGATTGACTGGCTTGCGCCCGTTGACAGGGCGGTTTCCTTTCCCCGCCGTCTTCTTCTGTAACGGCACAAAAAAATTGCGACCTTTGTTCCGAAGTTACTTGGCGGTAGTGCATGGCAACACAAATCAGTAATTTCAGAGGGGTTCGCTCCCTTTTTCCTTTTTTTGTATTGCCAGTTGTTCTTGGCAGTAGCCCTCCCCGCCGCCTTGAAGCATAGCGGAAAGCGGCGGTGAGGGTTTGGATTTTTCACTTCGATTTTGAATCTAAGCGTCTTTCAAAAAAGACGGCGATTTATATCTTGTCTGTTCTCCTCACGGATAAAGATATCGGATTACTAAATCAAGTCGATGCTACGTTTTACGAAATTGCTTAAAGATTCGCCTGTCAGCATACCGTTTTGCAACAGTGCCAAATCGATAAGTTGGTGCACTTTCTTGTTGTCTTTACCATAACCAGCCAATACATCGTTTTTCTTTTGTTTTTCCGCGCTGATGTCTTGATGGCATTTGTCCAATTCATCCTTTTGAACCTGATCAATTTCTTCGGGCTTTTTGCCTTCCTGTTGCTGGTGAAGTATAGCCTCGCGGGCATGCAACCCTTTAAGTTCGGCTTCGATGGGCTTCAATTGTTCTGCCGTGGCCGTTTCGCTATCAGTCAATATTTCTTTAATCAGTCGGTGATCCGTATTCAATACCAAAGTATACATGTCCGGCATTTCACCATAGAAAGACATGCCCGGCTGGATATGCGCCATGTCTTTCATACGGCGCATGTATTCGCTTTGGGTAATCATGACTGGCATGCTGTCTTCTCCCATGCTCTGTGCCTCTACGTGGAATTCCGTCTTGTCCAGTTTCGGCATTTGGGAATTGAAGATGGCCGATAGGTTGGCATCCTTTTCTGCATCCAATTCAGGTTTGTCTGCATTTTTCTTCACGATGAGGCGGTCGATGGTGTCGGCATCCACGCGGGTGAAACGGCTCTTTTCAAACTTGCGTTCCAGCATGGAGACGACAGGTGTATCCAGGGGACTGTCAAGCAACAATACGTCGTAACCTTTGTTTTTGGCTACTTCGATGTAGCTGTATTGGGCTTCCTTGTTCTGGGCATACAAGTAAACCAGATTTCCGTCATTGTCCGTCTGGTTGCCCTTGATAAGTTGCTGGTATTCCTCGAACGTGAAGTACTTTCCGTCACAGTTCTTGATGAAGGCGAAGTTTTTGGCCTTGTCGTAGAAATCGTCCTGCGTAAGCATGCCATAGTTGATGAAAATCTTGATGTCGTCCCATTTCTGTTCGAATTCCTTGCGGTCGTTTTTGAACAGACTTTGCAGACGGTCGCTTACTTTCTTCGTGATGTAGCCGGAAATCTTCCTCACGTTGCTGTCGTTTTGCAGGTAGCTACGGCTGACGTTCAAGGGGATGTCCGGCGAGTCGATGACTCCGTGAAGCAAGGTGAGGAAGTCCGGCACGATATTTTCCACGTTGTCCGTCACGTACACTTGGTTGCAGTACAACTGAATTTTGTTGCGTTGCAGTTCGATGTTACTCTTAATTTTGGGGAAGTAGAGTACGCCCGTCAGGTTGAACGGGTAGTCCACGTTCAGGTGAATCCAGAACAAGGGCTCGTCGCTCATCGGGTATAGGTCGCGATAGAATTCCTTATAGTCCTCGTCTTTCAAGTCCGACGGCTTCTTAGTCCATATCGGGGTGGTGTCGTTGATGACGTTGTCCTCTTCCGTGTCCACCTGCTTGCCATCTTTCCATTCCGTCTTTTTCCCGAAAACCACGGGTACGGGCAGGAAACGGCAGTACTTCCGGAGCAGTTCTTCAATCTTGTTCTTTTCCAGAAATTCTTTGCAGTCGTCATCGATGTGCATGATGACATCCGTGCCGCGGTCGGCCTTTTCCGTCTCCTCTATCTCGTAGGAAGGGCTTCCGTCGCAACTCCATCTCACGGCCTTGGCTCCCTCTTGGTAACTCTTGGTTACGATTTCCACTTTCTTGCTCACCATGAATGCCGAATAAAAGCCCAAGCCAAAGTGCCCGATGATGGCGTTGGCGTTATCCTTGTATTTGTCCAAAAAGTCGTTGGCACCGGAAAACGCGATTTGGTTGATGTACTTGTCTATCTCTTCTTCCGTCATACCCAAGCCGCGGTCGCTCACCGTGACGATGCCGCCGTCCTTGTCCACATTGACGCTGACTTTCAGCTCGCCCGTTTCGCCCTTGAAATCACCTTTGTTGGCTAACGTCTTCAGTTTTTGCGTGGCATCCACGGCGTTGGACACGATTTCGCGGATAAAGATTTCATGATCGCTGTACAAGAACTTTTTGATGACGGGGAATATGTTCTCGGTCGTTACCCCAATGTTTCCCTTTTGCATGATATTTATTGCTTTTTGTATGATATTATCGTTAGTCCGGCCTTATGGAAGCCATCGGTAGAGATACAAAAAAAGTGCCAAATGAGGATATCATTCGACACTTTAACATATATTTATTATTGTTCTTGGACAAGGCTGTGCGTGATTTGGAGCTTGTCTCCCTCGGTGGCTCGCACGGTCAAGGTTTCGCCTTCCCGCAACTTGTCGTTGATGACCAGTTCGCAGATGGCATCTTCCAGATAAGTCTGCAAGGCTCGCCTCAGCGGACGTGCGCCATATTGCTTGTCGTATCCCTTGCAGGCAAGGAATTCCTTGGCATCCTCTTTCGTTTCCAGATTGTAGCCCATTTCCTTCACGCGTTTCGCGATGGGCTTAAGTTCGATGTCCACGATACGTTTGATATCTTCCAAGTCCAGCTGGTCGAAATTGATTATATCATCCAAACGGTTCAGGAATTCTGGAGCAAACTGCTTGTGCAACGCTTTCCGGATGACTTCCCGACCGTATTGTTTGTCAGTGGACGACGTATCCGGGCGACTGAACCCGACACCCTTTCCGAAATCTTTCAGCTGGCGTGTCCCACAGTTCGATGTCATAATGATGACCGTATTCTTGAAATCCACCGTCGTGCCGTTGCTGTCAGTCAAACGCCCTTCATCCATCACCTGTAACAAGATGTTGAACACATCGCTGTGTGCTTTCTCTAATTCGTCAAGCAACAAGATTGAATAGGGCTTGCGGCGAACTTTCTCCGTCAACTGCCCACCTTCCTCGTGTCCCACGTATCCCGGAGGTGCCCCCACCAAGCGGCTTACAGTATATTTCTCCATGTATTCGCTCATGTCAACGCGTATCAGGGCATCGGCACTACCGAACATGTATTCGGCCAGTTTTTTTGCCAAGTATGTTTTTCCCACTCCCGTAGGGCCGAGGAACATGAACGTACCGATAGGCTTGTTCGGGTCTTTCAGTCCCACACGACCGCGCTGGATGGAACGCACAAGTTTGTCAATGGCCTCGTCCTGCCCGATGATTTCCCGTTTCAAATTGGCGGACATGTCTTTCAGCTTGCGTCCTTCCGTCTCTCCCATACGTTGCACGGGGATGCCTGTCATCATGGACACCACTTCGGCTATTTGGTCTTCGTCGACGGTGATCCGTTCCCGACTGAGTTTTTTTTCCCAGGCGGTTTTCATGCGGTTCAGCTCCTCCTGCATGGTGGCTTCCTGGTCGCGGTAGTCCGCGGCCAGTTCGAAATTCTGCTCCTTTACCGCCTTGTTCTTCAAGTCATGCACGGATTCGATGCGCTTTTCCTGTTCTTCGATTTCCTTCGACACGGGAGAATGGGTGATATGTATGCGCGAACCCGCCTCGTCCAACGCATCGATGGCTTTGTCCGGAAAGCAACGGTCGGAAACGTAACGCTCCGTGAGCCGCACGCAGGCGCGGATGGCCTCTGGCGTATAGCGCACGTTATGGTGGTCTTCGTAACGGCTTTTGATATTTTCCAATATCCGTACAGTCTCCTCCGGTGTCGTCGGCTTCACCATGACTTTTTGGAAACGTCGTTCCAATGCACCGTCTTTTTCGATGCTTTTCCGGAACTCGTCCGTGGTCGTGGCACCGATACACTGTATCTCCCCACGCGCCAATGCGGGTTTCAGCATATTGGCCGCATCCATGCTACCGGGTGCCGAACCGGCTCCGATAATTGTGTGTATCTCGTCAATGAAAAGAATCACGTCCGGATTCTTCTGCAACTCGGCGAGGATGCTACGGATACGTTCCTCAAACTGTCCGCGATACTTCGTGCCAGCCACTACGGCCGCTATATCCAAGGCTATCACGCGCTTGTCGAACAGGATGCGCGACACTTTTTTCTGTACGATGCGTAAGGCCAGCCCTTCCACAATGGCCGACTTGCCCACGCCCGGTTCTCCTATTAAAATAGGATTGTTCTTTTTCCGTCGGCTCAGGATTTGCGACACGCGTTCGATTTCTTTTTCACGGCCCACTACCGGATCCGGAATGCCCTCCTGGGCGGCACGTGTCAGGTCTGTGCCGAAATTATCCAATACCGGCGTGTTGTTGGCGGATTTCTTTTGGGGTCTCGCTGTTTGCGTAGTAGCGTTGCCCTGCTCGTTCATTGATGAGGATTTGTTCTCATATACGTCTTCTTCATCGTCCTCGTCAAGGAAACCAAAGCCCGCCTGTATGTCCGATTTCTCGGTTTTCTGGGTGAGCAGGTTCAGAATATCCGTATAATGGATGCTGTTCTCCTTTAAGATGCGGTATGCGTTGTTGTCTTTTTCTTTCATGATGGCTAAAAGCATGTGTTCGGTGTCGGCCACGCGGGCTTTCAGCATACGTGCTTCGAGTAGACAAAGCCGCATGATTTTAGAGGCTTTCTCGTTTAAGATGATTTCTTGGCCTTCGTCCCGCACTTCCTGCATGACGGATTCTTGTACGGATTGCTCCGCCCGCCGTTTCACCGAACGGAAATCCAAATTGAGCAAACGGAGGATTTGGATAGCCTTGCTTTCCCCTTCCCTGATTAGTCCGAGCAACAAATGTTCTGGCGTTATAAATTCATTGTGTAACCGTTGCGCCTCCTCCTTGCTATAAATGAGAACTTTTGATATTCTGGGTGAAAATTGGTTGTCCATGCCGTGCAAATATCTTGATTAATGATCTTAATGGCAAAATTAACAATATTATTGTAAATATGGTACAAAACGTATGCCAAAAAGCCTTGGCATACGTTTTTTGGATAAAAAGTCAACTAACAAGTGCAAGTTTGTTTTGCAACGTTACGAAGGATGTTTGTAAAATATATCCTTGGGTGTGTTAAAGTTGAGTTTCTCCATTGGCCTGTTGTTTGTCTTGGCTTGTATCCGGGCTGTTCTCTTGTCCGTAAGCGTGCTTGTGTCGGTTTTTTGGGTATGTCCTGCCTGATGAGCTTGTTGGTGTTCTCCATGTTCCCCTTTTGCTCGGAGGAGAAAAAGAGTCGGTGAAGAAGACCAGCATCCGCGACCTTTTGGATATCCATTCGTATTCGGCAAACTCGGAGACGTTGTCCATGCTCTTGAGCCCCTCCTCTTACAGGGTAGCAGGAGTCTCCATACGACCTTGGTCGGGGCTTGACTTTCTTCCCCACTTTGAACTTCTCCATGGACGTGAGGCCAATGTCGCATGTAAATTCGCGACCCACATGGACGTACCAAGGCACTCATCACCCCAAAAGGAAAGGACAAAATCATAGCCTGTCTTGCCAGTTTCTACCAATCCTGACAGAAAGGAAGCATCGAGAATGTCGGCAAGCCTATCAGGAGACACATCCGTATAAAGTTCGGCTTCAATACGTTCCCGGTAAGGACAAACAGACAAATACAATGCAAATTGAACGGAAGATTCGGGAAAACTCAATTTCGATTTACCCGAACTACGCTTCTTCAAAAATTTCACGCAACTTTGTCACATCTGCTGTTAGACTCTACACTTTTATTAAATTCTGTA
>CAYXQT010000128.1:0-6514 GCA_964466445.1 uncultured Paraprevotella sp.
CGGAAAAGTACGGATTCCGGCGGATTTTCCTCCCGAAAACGGCGGAACGGACTGCGGAGAAGCCGTCTTTTTCTCTATTTGAGAGGAAAACGGGCGTCGGGTCGAAGTGTCGTTTTGTCAGGCGGAACGCCCGACGGGCTTGCGCGTCCCCCGTCCGCAAGCGCGGAGAGTTACTTTCCACCGTGCTTTCTGGAAGCGGAAAACCCTTTCCGGCTGACATTCCGCCTTATGGAAACGGCGCGAGAACCGCGTATTTTCCGCGCCGTCCCGACAAGGACGCGAATACGCGATTCCCGCGAGGGCGGAACTGACATTCTGACAAAATGACAACCGACGGAAACAGCGGTGCCCCAATTTGGCATGTCAAGGCAACGCCAACGGCCTCGCTTGCCGGGCAAGTCGCCTGCGCTCGGAAAAGGCTTGGAACGAGGACGCTTCGCGACGGGGCGGGCGGCCTTTCACAACGGACGGACACTGACTTCGCAGGGGGTGTCTAACCCGGCTTTCCAACGGTTCAGATAGTCGAACCAGGACGCGCTGTCCTTGAAACCGTCCCGCTCGCGGCGGGCGGCGATGGCGACGTGGTAGCGGATGCGCTTGCAACCGTCGGTGCGCAACAGGGCGAGGTAGTTGAACTCGTCCTCTTTCATCTCCTTGCGGTAGAGCGGCGCGGCGTACAGGCCCAACCCCACCCATTCGTCGTGTTCGGGAGCGCCCTTCTCCGGCACGTTGTCGCCCCAACTGCCGCAAAGGCCGTCGTCGCGCATGAAGCCCACGGGACTGCTTTCGAGTTTCTGCACGCCGGTGCAGAAGACCGCATCGGGCGAGGCACCGTCGATACGGATGTCCACCTCCACGTCGCGGTGCCCGGCGTAGAGCGTGTAGCGTTGCGTCATGTGGAGCGTCCGCCCGTCGTAAATCCAGCCGCCGTCGGCCACTTCCACCACGCAACGCACCGGGCCGTCGGCCAGTACGGACTGCCGCCGCCACGCCACGGTGTCGATGTAGCAGGGCTTGCCGTTCTGGTATCCGCGGAACGAGCCCGCGCCCACCGACTGCCCGGCCCAGAGGATGTCGCATCCGTAGCCTTGCTCCAGCTGCCCGGGCGTGGTGTAGAAGCCCGTGCTGTCCATCTCTAAGCGGTAGGAGGTCTTGCCGTAGATGTCGATGCTCTGCCGATTGTCCATGTAGACGCGGAAAGCCGCCAGCCGGCTCTCGAACACCGTCCCGTGCCCGTAGATGCTGTTGTACATGTCCAACAAGTCGGCATCGCCGGGGTAAGTGACGGACTTCACCTCGGGATGCTTGCCTTTCTCGTCGTGCAGTTTCAGGTAAGCGCGGCAACCGCGGGGATAATCGCGCGGCGGTTCCGTGTCGGACAGCGTGACGCGGTACACTGTCTCCCCTCCGGCGGGGACGTCGGCGGTGAAAGCCAGTTCGTCGGCCGCGAAGTCGCCGTCCAGGTCGTCCACTTGCGAGGCGATTTCCCGTCCGTCCATGACGACGCGGGCGGAACGGACGGCCAGCCCCTCGGCGTGCTCGCGCAGGTCGACAGTTATCGGGTAGTCCTTGCGTTCCAGTCCCGCGGGGTCGGATATACGCACCTCCAACACGGCTTCGCGGGCTTGCACCACGGCGCAGGACAATGCCGTCCACAAAAAGGCGGACAAGGAAATCCGCATGGCGGCAGCCCCTGCCGCTCCGGCGGACAATACGTGTTTCAAAGCGTTCATTTTCTGAAAAGTCATGGCGATAGTCTTTGTTCTGTTGTCGGTCTGCGCAGAAAGCGGGACTGTCGGGCGGCTCGACCGCCACGAGAACGGTCGGCCGCTTCCCGCTGTCCCCGCATCCGCTTCCCCTCCTCCGGCGCGGAGACCGGGACGGCAGTCCCTCCCTCCTCGACCGTTCCCCACGGAACACGGCGCGTCCGTTCCCGCAGGGCGGCGGGGCTTATTCCACGGCCACCCCCTGCCCGTCTTCGGTGAGGTAGAAGAGCGGCGAGGAGTTCGTCTGCTTCACATTGTAATAATGCAGGCCGCTGTCGTTCGTGCGCGGATACCAATGTCCGAGAAGGCGTATCATCGCCGCGCCCGCCCGGATGACGGGGCCGTAGCCGTGGGCGGCCTGATAGTTGGCCGGGCGGTAATAGTAGAACGCGGGGTCGAAGCCCATGCCCGTGCCCACGCACGTGCCGTCCACCCGTCCGTCCTCCGAGATGCGCGTGCTAATGGCGTGCCAGCCGAGTTGCGCGACGGGGCCGTAGGTGACGCCCTCTATCCAGCCCTTGTCGATGGCGTGGGCGATGCAATACACGTAGATGGCCGTGGCGGAAGTCTCAAGGTAGGAGTCGGAGCGGTCGACGAGCTGATGCCAGAAGCCCTCCGAGCTTTGGTAGTCCGCCAGCCCCTTGACGTGGCGGCGCAGCTGTTCAAGCAGGAACGGGCGGTCGGGGTGGTTCTCCGGCAGCACGTCAAGCAGTTCGCAGTTGGTCAGTATGGCCCACCCGTTGGCGCGTGCCCAGTGGTACGTCGGCTGTTGGGCGAGCCCCTCCACGTACCCGTGGCGGTAAAGCCCTTTCTCGGGGACGAACATGCGGTCGATGAACTGCCGTGCGATTTTGGCGGCCTCGTCGAAATAGCGCGTGGCATTCTCCTTCTCGTACACGCCGCGGTAGGCGACGGGCGGGATTCCCATGAACATGTCGTCGAGCCACACGGTGTTGTGTTGCGGGCGGTGGCGCGCGAAAGTGCCGTCGGGGAGGCGGTATTGCCCGTGTTCGATGAAAGCGAAATAATTCTCTATGAGGTCGGACAGCGGCAACGACGGGTCGGCGACGCTCGCCTTCATCATGGCGCAGCAGACGGCTCCCGCGTCGTCGAGGGCTTTCGGGTGCAGGATTTGCTCCATCTGCGCGTCGGCCTCCTTGTATTGTTCGCTGAGCTTGCGGAAGCCCGGAGCCACCTCGGAGAGGAACATGAAGCGGCGCGTGACGTAATCCTTGTAGCGCGTGTCGCCCGTGGCCTCGGCGGCATCCAGCAAAGCCTGGTAGGTCACTCCCCATTCGTAGCTCCCGATGCGGAAGGCTCCCCGGTCGAGCTTCGCGCCGCGGGGGATGTTCCGGTAGTCGGTCACTTCTTTCCCGTCGGCGTCGAGCACGCGCACGGGCGTGTTCCGCTCTATGTAGGCGAACACGCGGTCGACGTCGCCTTTCACTTGTTCGGCGGTGAGGTCGCCGTAAGGCACTTTGTATTCCGGCCGGAGCAGGTGCAGCGGCGTGGTGATGTCGTTGATTTCGGTTTCCTGCGCCGCGGCGGGGCGGACGGCCAAGAGGACGCCTGCGGCGAAGAGGCAGGCTTTGCGGATGGTTTTCATGTGTTTCGTATGTAAAACAGGTTAACAATCATGGCTGGCCGGACGCAAGGGCGCGGGCGACCCCCGATGCAAAATTAGGAATAATTCCATAACGTGAAAGGGGAACCGCGCGTTTTTTGAATTTATTCTCTTGAGAAAGTTGGATGTTTGCCAAGTTATGTTGAATTTTGCAGAAAGTAAACCGTGAAATCATGAAAACTCTGATTGCAACCCTTTGCGCGGGAACGCTCGCGCTCCCGTCGGCACTTAGCGGCAAGGACGCGGTGACGGGCGACTTGCGGTGGATAGGCGAAAAGCCGACGACCGACCGCCCTGTGAGTCTGGGCATCCCTTTCCTGAAAGGGGAACTGGAAGCCGGCGGACGGGTGACCTTGAGCGGCGGCGGCGCGGACATACCGGCGGACTGCTGGCCGCTGGCCTTCTGGCCGGACGGGTCGGTGAAGTGGGCGGGGGTGGCCGCCGTGATTCCCGCCGGGACGGAGGACATCCGTTTCGAGACCTCGGACAAGAAGCGGAAGGCGGACGGGACGGACAGGCCGAAGGTGAGCGTGGAAGAGACTCCGTCCTGCTTCCGCGTCTCCACGGGGAAGGTGGAGACTTACGTCCCGAAACAGGGAGACCGTCTGATTGACAGCCTCGTCATGGAGGGGCGCACGGTATGCGGGCAGGCCGCCCTGCTGTGTTCCACGCAAGACCGCGCGTCGGCGGACGGGCAGGCCTCGTTGCATTTCGCCGACTACCGCGGGGAGGTGGAGCGCGTCGTGGCGGAGCGCGTCGGCGACGTGAGGGCACTGATACGGTTGGAAGGCCGTTATGTGAGCGCGGCGGGACGCAAATGGCTTCCGTTCACCGTGCGCCTCTATTTCTACGCCGGAAGCGGGCAGGTCAAAGTGGTGCATTCCTTCGTCTTCGACGGCGACGCAGACCGCGATTTCATCCGCAGTCTCGGCATCCGCTTCGAAGTGCCCATGCGCGAAGCCGCCTACAACCGCCATGTGGCTTTCGCCACGGCCGGCGGCGGGGTGTGGGCCGAGCCGGTACAGCCGTTGGTAGGCCGCCGCGTCCTGACATTGGACGGCGACAAGAGCTGGCAGGAGAGGCAGATGCGCGGCGAGCGCGTCCCGGACTACGAGAAGTTCGATGCCAAGAACCGCAACCTGATTGACCGGTGGGCGGTTTGGGGCGGTTTCCGCCTGAGCCAGACCACCGCCGATGCTTTCACCGTGCGCAAGCGTTCGCATGCCGACCGCCCGTGGATAGGCACTTTCTCCGGGACGCGTGCGCCGGGCTACGTGTTCGCCGGCGACGTGAGCGGGGGATTGGGCGTGGGTCTCAAGGACTTCTGGCAGTCCTTCCCGACGGCCTTGCAGGTGGACAGCGCGACGGCAGACCGCGCCTTGCTGACGGCGTGGATGTGGAGCCCCGACACCGAGCCGATGGACTTGCGCCATTACGACTACGTGGCGCACGACCTGGAGGCCAGCTACGAGGACGTGCAGGAGGGGATGAGCACGCCCTACGGCGTGGCTCGCACCCATACGCTGACGCTCGTCCCGGCGACGGCCTACGGCGGAAAGGAAAGCGTGGCCCGGACGGCGGCCATGCTGGCCGAGGACGCGCCCTTGCTCTGCACGCCCGAATACCTCCACGCGAAGCATGCCTTCGGCGTGTGGAGCCTGCCCGACCGCACCAACGCGGAGCGGGCGAGGGTGGAAGACCGGCTGGACAACTACCTCGATTATTACGTCAAGACCGTAGACAGTCACCGCTGGTACGGTTTCTGGAACTACGGCGACTTCATGCACACATACGATGCCGTGCGGCACACGTGGCGTTACGACGTGGGCGGATATGCGTGGGACAACACGGAACTGGCCTCCAACATGTGGCTGTGGTATAGTTTCCTGCGCACCGGACGGGCGGAGATTTGGAAGATGGCCGCGGCCATGAGCCGGCACACGACGGAATGCGACGTGTACCACCTCGGCCCGATGGCGGGACTGGGCTCGCGCCACAACGTGAGCCATTGGGGTTGCGGGGCGAAGGAAGCCCGCATCAGCCAAGCCGCGTGGAACCGCTTCTACTATTACCTGACTACCGACGAGCGGAGCGGCGACTTGATGACGGAGGTGAAGGATGCCGAACAGAAACTTTACGACATCGACCCGATGAGGCTGGCCCTGCCGCGAAGCCAATATCCTTGCTCGGCACCCGCCCGCCTGCGCGTCGGCCCCGACTGGCTCGCCTACGCGGGGAACTGGATGACGGAATGGGAACGGACGGGCAACAAGGCTTACCGGGACAAGATTATCGCCGGAATGAAGAGCATCGCGGCTCTGCCGCACGGCATCTTCACCGGGCCGGGCGTACTGGGCTTCGACCCCGCCACGGGGGTGCTGAGCTACGAAGGCGACCCCGACTTGCAGAGCACGGAGCATCTGGTCACCATCATGGGCGGCTTTCAGGTGATGAACGAGATGCTGGAGATGATTGACCTGCCCGAATGGAACCGCACCTGGCTCGACTTCGCGTCGGAATACAAGGAGAAGGCGCGCGCCCTCAAGCACAGTTCATTCCCCGTGACGCGCCTGAAAGCATACGCCGCCTACCGGACGGGGCGCAAGGACTGGGCCGACGAGGCTTGGGACGAGCTGTGGCACGTGTGGTCCAACGACAAGCCTTTCACGGTGAACAAGGTGGACGTGCCGGAAGTCCCTGCCCCCTTGGACGAGAACCCCGTGGTATGCACCAACGACGCGGCCACGTGGAGCCTCGCCGCCATATACATGCAGGAGGTCATCCCCGAATGATACATACGCGGGTCCGGGATAATTTTGTGTCACAGACGGGCTTGTGAAGAATCTGTACGCTGGGTTGCGGAAAAGCCTCAGGACGGAAGCTCCGGGCAACGGGCAAGACAAGGAAACCGCAAGGGCAAATCCTGTAAGGGCGGGATTATGACGATACTCGTACACCCCACCCGCTCCACCGCCCGGTGCACGACTTCATGAGGGACAATGCCCGGCTCTCACCGCTTACTGCCCTCCGGCAACACCCCGAGGCATCACCCCTGCATACCGAAAGGACAAGGCAAGTTGCCTTGTCCTTTCGGCGCGAAAACTTACCCCGGACTCGCGTACAT